>SKGJ01000295.1 GCA_007117525.1 Alkalimonas sp. | reverse complement strand
AATTCTGCCTTTCTCACAGGAATTCAGCAAAAATGCTGGATAAAGCTGTTTTCTTGCGGCATTGTTACATAGAATAACCACAGAATTTTTGTCTATCTGAACCCCGGTTGCTGTCCAGGTCTGTACCGACGTTATGGCTGCTATCCGGGCTCGACTGAGCATAAGGATCAATCAGTTCCATGTTTAATAAACTGCGCGGTATTTTCTCCAATGACCTCTCCATCGATCTGGGTACAGCCAACACACTGATTTACGTCAAAGATCAGGGCATCGTGCTGAATGAGCCCTCGGTAGTGGCTATCCGGCAAGAGCGGGCGGGTGGCCCGAAAAGTGTGGCCGCGGTGGGTCATGCCGCCAAGCGGATGCTGGGCCGGACCCCCGGCAACATCAAAGCCATTCGGCCGATGAAAGACGGCGTGATTGCCGACTTTTATGTTACCGAAAAAATGCTGCAGCATTTTATCAAGCAAGCGCACAGCAACAGCTTTCTGCGGCCAAGTCCGCGGGTCTTGGTCTGTGTCCCTTGTGGCTCCACCCAGGTCGAGCGTCGCGCCATTCGTGAGTCGGCACAGGGTGCTGGTGCCCGTGAAGTCTATTTGATCGATGAGCCGATGGCCGCTGCCATTGGCGCTGGCATGCCGGTTTCGGAAGCAACCGGCTCCATGGTGGTGGATATCGGTGGCGGTACCACTGAGGTGGCGATCATCTCTTTGAATGGTGTGGTTTACTCCTCCTCGGTGCGCATTGGCGGTGACAAATTTGACGATGCCATCATCAATTACATTCGTCGCAACTACGGTATTTTGATTGGTGAAGCCACGGCCGAGCGTATCAAAACTGAAATTGGTTCTGCCTACCCAAGTGACGATGTGCTTGAAATCGAAGTGCGCGGTCGCAACCTGGCCGAAGGGGTACCGCGCAGCTTTACCATGACCAGCAATGAGATCTTAGAAGCGCTGCAAGAGCCGTTGGCGGGCATCGTCAGCTCGGTGATGGTGGCGCTGGAGCAATCACCGCCCGAGCTGGCGTCCGATATTTCCGAGCGTGGCATGGTCTTGACCGGTGGTGGTGCTTTGCTACGCGACTTAGACCGCTTGTTGATGGAAGAAACCGGCATCCCAGTGGTGGTTGCGGATGAGCCCCTGACCTGCGTAGCACGTGGCGGCGGTAAAGCGCTGGAGATGATTGATATGCATGGTGGTGATGTATTCAGCTATGAGTAAACCACAGCAGCCCCGGCTGCATTGTGGTCACAAGGCTGCCTGATGAACCCTATTTTTGAACGCGGCCCATCGCTGAGGCTGCGCTTGTTTATTGTCACGCTGTTAAGCCTTGGCTTAATGGTGGTTGATCGCTACACCGACAGTTCAACGCAATTGCGCAGTTACCTGACCACGGCGGTCAGTCCGCTGATTTATATTGCCAGCTTACCGCAGGTGGTGCTCACCGGCGCCTCGGAACAGTTCATGTCGCATCAGCGGCTGTTGGCCGAAAATGAACAGCTGCGCGAGCGTTTGCTCAGACAAAGCGGCACCTTGCAGCGGCTTGAGTTTTTGCAGCAGGAAAACAACAAGCTGCGCGAATTGCTTGGCTCGGCACCAGTGACTGAAGGGCAGCGCCTGGTGGCTGAGGTGATGGCGGTGTACAGCCATCCGTTCAGTCACCAAATCGTGTTGAACCGGGGCAGCAACGATGGCGTCACCGAGTTTCAACCGCTGATCGACGATCTGGGCGTGCTGGGACAGGTGGTCAGCGTCGGCCCCACCAGCAGTCGGGCCTTGTTGATTACCGATACCACCCATGCCATGTCGCTGCGGATTGAGCGCACTGGGGTCAGTGTCATTGCCGAAGGCTTAGGCCAGTGGGATCGCATTCGTCTGGTGCATCTGCCACACAGCATCGATATTCAGCAAGGCGATCGCCTGGTGACTTCGGGGCTGGATGGCCGCTTTCCTGAAGGCTACCCGGTGGCCCGGGTCAGTCGCATTCAACGGGATTTAAGTCAGCCTTTCTTGCAAGTTCAGGCAGAACCTTTTGCCCAGCTTGATCGGATCCGCTACGTGCTGTTGCTGTGGCCGCAGCAAGACGCTTCAAACGAAGGAGGCAGCGACTGATGCAACAAACAAAAGGCATCGGTGTGATTTACCTTTCTTTGGTGCTGGCTTTGGTGCTGATGGTGATGCCGATGCCTGCCATGGTCAAACTATTCCGGCCCGATTGGGCCTTGTTGGTCCTGTTGTATTGGGTTCTGGCTCTGCCTTTCCGTGCCAATATCGGCACCGCCTTTGTGATTGGTTTTCTGGTCGATGTGCTGGTCGGGACCGTGCTGGGGGTGAATGCACTGGCTTATTCGGTGGTTGCTTTTGTGATGGCCGCCAATCACCAAAAGATCCGCAACTTTTCCGTGTTGCAGCAATCCTTACTGATAGGCTTGCTGTTGGCTTTTTATCACCTGATGATCTTCTGGCTCAGCCATTTTTTGACCGGGGTGTATTTTTTACCAGACTATCTTTGGCCTGTGCTGACAGGTACTTTGGTTTGGCCCTGGTTGTTTTGGTTGCTGCGCCGGGTGCGACGACAATTTAAAGTACGGTAACACCAGCATGAAAACAACGATAGGTCTGGCTTCCGCCTCGCCACGACGCAAAGAACTGCTCACAGTGCTGCAACAGCCTTTCGAATTGGTCAAAGTGGACGTGGATGAAAGTTTGCTGCCGGCAGAATCGCCACTTGCTTACGTCGCGCGGCTGGCAAAGTGCAAAGCCGAGGCTGGTTTTGCTGCGGTGAACGGGCAGATGCCGGTGCTTGGTGCCGACACCATCGTCGTGGTCGACCATGAGGTGCTGGGCAAGCCCCGGGATGAAGCAGACTTTGGCCGGATGATGCGACAACTGTCAGGCCGGGTGCATCAGGTCCATACCGCGGTTGCCATTGCTTGTGCGGGCTCTGTGCTGCAGCAGCTGGTCAGCAGCAAGGTGCACTTTGCCGATTTGACCGAGGCGATGATTGCGGCCTACTGGCAAACGGGCGAGCCGGCCGATAAAGCCGGTGGCTACGGCATTCAGGGCATCGGTGGCCGTTATGTCCGTTACCTTGAAGGCAGCTACAGTGCCGTGGTTGGTTTGCCCTTGTACGAAACCGATCAACTGCTGCAGCAATTGGAGGCCAGCTTATGAGTTCAGAGCTGCTGATCAATGTCACCCCCAGTGAAACCCGGGTCGCTTTGATTGAAAATGGTGTGCTGCAGGAAGTTCATATTGAGCGCCAGGCCAAGCGCGGCATTGTTGGCAATATCTATGTGGGCAAAGTCAGTCGGGTGTTGCCCGGCATGCAAGCCGCTTTTGTTGACATCGGCCTCGACAAAGCGGCTTTTTTGCATGCCTCCGATATTGTCCAGCCACAGGTGGCTGATGATACCGGTCAGGCGGCAATGCCGCGCGATATTCGTGGCCTGGTGCGGGAGGGGCAGCTGTTGCTGGTGCAGGTGGTGAAAGATCCACTCGGCACCAAGGGAGCCCGCTTGACCACCGATATTACCCTGCCTTCGCGTTATCTGGTTTTTATGCCCGATGCCAATCATGTTGGGGTATCTCAGCGCATTGAAAGTGAAACCGAACGCAGCCGCCTAAAAGCCGTAGTGACCGAGTTTGTTGACGAGCAAAGCGGTTACATCATTCGAACGGCGGCCGAAGGGGCTGGCGAAGAAGAATTAAAACAAGATGCCCGCTTTTTGAAAAAGCTCTGGGCCAAGATCAGCAAACGCAAGCAAAAAACCCGCAAAGAAGGCCGGGTGTATGAAGACTTGAATTTGTCGTACCGGATTTTACGGGATTTTATCGGCACCGATTTAGAGCGTATTCGCATTGATTCGAAACTCACCTATCAGGAGCTGCTGGCCTTTACCGATGAGTTTATTCCGCAGATGACATCGTTGTTGGAGTACTATCCCGGCGAGCGGCCGATTTTTGACATGTTCGATGTGGAAAATGAAATCCAGCGAGCATTAGAGCGCAAAGTGATGCTGAAAAGCGGTGGCTACCTGATCATCGATCAAACCGAAGCCATGACCACCGTGGATGTGAATACCGGCGCCTTTGTGGGGCACCGCAATCTGGAAGACACCATTTTTAACACCAATATTGAAGCCACCCAGGCCATTGCCCGTCAGCTGCGGCTGCGCAACCTGGGGGGCATTATTATCCTTGATTTTATCGACATGCAGAACGAGGAACATCAGCGTCGGGTGCTGCACAGTCTGGAGCTGGCGCTCAGCCGGGATCGGGCCAAAACCAACATTCATGGCTTCTCTGCCCTGGGGCTGGTTGAGATGACCCGCAAAAGAACACGCGAAAGTCTGGAACATATCCTCTGTTCTGATTGTCCAGTATGTAAGGGGCGTGGCAGTTT
>SKGJ01000404.1 GCA_007117525.1 Alkalimonas sp. | reverse complement strand
TTTGGGCATAATCGCGGTGGGTCAGCGGGATGCCGGCATAGGCGGCGCAACCTGCGGCTGCGGTGACGCCGGGCACCACGCTGTACCGAATACCGGCGGCCACCAGGGCTTCGCACTCTTCGCCACCACGGCCATAAATAAAGGGATCGCCGCCTTTTAACCGGCAGACCCGTTTGCCTTGCTGCGCCAGTCGGACGATCAACGCATTGATTTCATCTTGCGGCAGGCTATGAAAGCCGGCTTGCTTGGCCACGCAGATGCGCTCGGCATCGCGCCGCGCCAGCGCCAGCACATCGGCGCTGACCAGGCCGTCGTACACCAGCACATCGGCCTGTTGCATGCATTGCATCGCTTTGATGGTGAGCAGCTCCGGATCGCCCGGGCCGGCCCCCACCAACCAGACTTCGCCCTGATTGGGCACAAAATCCTGCAGTTGCTGCTGAAACAGCTGTTCGGTTTGCTTGGTTTTGCCTGCCGCCAGCAGTTGCTGGGCCGGGCCGGCAAACCAGCGCTCCCAGAAATCCCGCCGCTCACTGATGGACGGTAGCGCAGCTTTGACCCGATGACGGCACTCGGCAGCGAAGCGGGCAATCAGGCTGACCGACTGCGGCAACAGCTGCTCAATACGCTCACGCAAACGACGCGCCAGCACCGGAGCATTGCCGCCGGAGGATATCGCCACCACGATGGGGCTGCGATCGACAATGGCCGGGAAAATAAAGTTGCCATGCTCGGGATCATCCACAGCATTCACCCAGATATTGGCGGCGTTGGCGGCCTGAAAAATCTCGGCATTGACCGCCGGTTTGTCGGTGGCAGCAATAATGAGTTTGTAGTGGGCGATGCTGTGCTCGCCAAAGGCCGCTTCAATACAGGTCAGTTGAGCACTCTGCAGCGCCTGGACGTCGGCACTGATGCGTTTGGCCAGCACCGTGACCTGAGCGCCGGCGGCCAGCAACAGCTGGATCTTGCGGTAGGCTACAGCGCCACCACCGACCACCAGCACAGGTTGCTGCTGCAACTGGGTAAAAATTGGTAAAAAATCCATCACACACCTCAGCCCACACTGGCTACTAGCAATTGACGCCCAGCCATAAATTATTTTCCATCCTGAAACGGCATCCCTGCCGTTTCGCGGAGTCGCCAGAAAAAAACGCGGTTTTTCCTGGCTCGCAAAATCAATGGCATACACCAATGATTTTGGCAGCGCATCCCTGCGCTGCATTAGTGCCCGCCTTACAGGACGTGCACTAACGTAGCAAGGGGGCCTTCAGGTTTGCAGAATAGCCGTCTGTATGGCTTTGATAAAATAATGGATCGCGCTCAGATATAACCAAAAGGAATTAGTGTTCTTTTATCTATGCTTTAAGTGTTAGATTTAACGGCAAAGTCGGTCTTCGTGCGGTTTCGATGGCACTGACAGCGGTTTTCAGGTATCCTGCCCGACCGCCGTTCTGGCGAATCTTTGTACAACAAGTGAGAATCTATGAGTTTTGCCTCCCTGGGCTTATCGGCCCCTTTGCTTGCAGCCATTCAGGCTGAAGGCTACGACACCCCTTCACCTATTCAGGCTCAGGCTATCCCTGCCGTCTTGGCTGGCCGCGACTTGATGGCCGCCGCCCAAACCGGGACCGGCAAAACGGCTGGTTTTACCTTGCCACTGCTGCAGCGGTTGGCTGAAGGCAAGCCTGCCTCTGCCAATCAGGCACGGGCTTTGATTTTAACGCCTACCCGGGAGCTGGCGGCTCAGGTCGGTGATAGCGTGGTGCGTTATGGCAGCCGCTTGCCGCTGCGCTCGACCATCGTCTTTGGCGGGGTGAAAATTAACCCGCAGATGCAAAAGCTGCGTAAAGGCGTCGATATTCTGATTGCCACCCCAGGCCGCTTGCTCGACTTGTACCAGCAAAATGCAGTGCGCTTTTCCGAGCTGGAAGTGCTGGTGCTGGATGAAGCCGACCGCATGTTGGATATGGGCTTTATCCGTGATATTCGTAAAATTCTGGCGCTGCTGCCCAAGCAGCGGCAAAACCTGCTGTTCTCGGCGACCTTCTCCAACGACATTCGTGCCCTGGCCAAAACCATGGTCAATAACCCACTGGAAGTGTCGGTCAGCCCGGCCAACAGCACCGCCGAGCGGGTAGAACAGCTGGTGTACCCGGTGGATAAAAACCGCAAAGCCCAGCTGTTGATTGACCTGATTGTCGACAACCACTGGCAGCAGGTGCTGGTGTTTACCAAAACCAAGCACGGTGCCAACAAACTAACCAAGCAACTGGAAGCGGTGGGTTTGCAGGCAGCTGCCATTCATGGCAATAAGAGCCAGGGCGCTCGTACCAAGGCGTTGGCTGGCTTTAAAAGCGGTGAAGTGCGGGTGCTGGTAGCCACCGACATTGCCGCCCGCGGTCTGGACATCGATCAGCTGCCGCAAGTGGTGAACTTTGATTTGCCCAATGTGCCGGAAGACTATGTGCACCGCATTGGCCGGACCGGCCGCGCCGGAGCCAGTGGCCATGCCGTGTCGCTGGTCTGCGCCGACGATGCCAAGTTGCTGCGCGATATTGAGCGTTTAATTCGTCAGGCCATTCCGCGTCAGCAGCAAGCCGGTTACGAGCCGGTGCATCCGCTGCCGGCCTCCGGCCCGCTGCAGCCGTCGAGCAAACCACGACGGCCGAAAAAGCCTAAGCCTCAGCGTGAGCACCGCGATGGCCAGCGCGCTGAAGGCTCGGCCCAAGCCAAAGCCCGCAGCCAGCATCGCCGACCTGCCAGAGGGTCAAACGCCAGCTAAGGTAGATCATCAACCGATGTATTTCGCTAAGACTACGCTATCCAAGAGCGGAGTCTGGTTTTCAAGCATAAATAAAGGGCCTGGCGGCCCTTTATTGGTATTCGTTGCACAAGAGTTGTGTTGGCTAGCGGCCCAAGTTCATGACTTTAGCCCATGCTGCAACAAAGTCATCTACAAACTTTTGCTTGGAAGTATCAAATGCATAGACTTCAGCCACAGCGCGAAGCTCGGAATTGGAACCAAAAATCAAATCAACAGAAGTTGCTGACCAGAGAGGTTGTCCGTTTGCCCGGTCAAATCCCAGGTAAATACCATCTTGATCCGATTTTCTCCACACTGTAGACATATCCAACAGATTAACGAAGAAGTCGTTGTTTAAGGTGCCCGGGCGAGAGGTAAAGACACCGTGCTGCTCGCCTTGGTAGTTGGCATCAAGAGTACGTAAGCCACCAATCAATACGGTCATTTCTGGCACCGATAAATCCAACTGAGCCGCTTTATCCACCAACATTTCAGTAGGTGACTTGTAGCTGGCATCGACATCAAAGTAGTTTCTAAAAGCATCTGAGGTCAATTCAAGCTGATTGAATGAATGTACATCGGTGAACTCTTGAGTTGCGTCCCCACGACCAGGTGTAAAGGGGACTGTAATGCTGTAACCCGCGTCTTTAGCGGCTTTTTCTATTGCCGCAGAGCCACCTAAAACAATCAAGTCAGCCAAAGAAACTTTGCGTCTGCCTTTATTGAAGTCGTTTTGTATGACGGTTAACGCCTGCAGAACTTTGGCGGTTTCCACGGGGTTATTAACAGCCCAATCCTTTTGAGGTGCCAGGGCAATACGGGCACCGTCCGTACCACCGCGCATATCGGAATTGCGGTAGCTGGCAGCAGAGGCCCAGGCAACCCGGATCAGTTCAGGACCTGTCAGCCCAGATTCCAGGATAGCCGTTTTCAGCCGGTTGATATCCCGGTTATTGATGGTGGAGCGAGTACTATCATCAATTGGATCCTGCCATACCTGTACTTCTGCTGGAACTTCTTTACCCAAAAAGTTGCGTGGAGGTCCCATATCACGATGGGTTAGTTTGTACCAGGCCTTAGCAAAGGCTAAGCGGTATTCTTCCGGATTAGCTAAAAAGCGCTCGGCTATTTTTCTGTACTCCGGATCAAATTTAAGTGCTAAATCCGCGGTCGTCATAACCGGTGGGTGAAATTTGCCTTCGATGTGTGCATCCGGAACGGAAGCATGCAATGACTCATCGGTTGGGATCCACTGTATCGCTCCTGCCGGACTGCGGGTTTGCTTCCATTCGAAGTTTAACAGGTTACTTAAGTACAAGGAGGTCCAGCGTGTTGGGGCTTGTGTCCATGCGCCCTCTAAACCACTGGTAATGGTGTCTTCAGAATGACCTTTGCCGCAGGTGTTTTTCCACCCAAACCCTTGCTCTTCAATGCCTGCTGCTCCGGGTTCTGCACCTAAACAATTTTCAGGATTGTGCGCACCATGCATCTTACCAAATGTATGGCCGCCAGCTATAAGTGCCACCGTTTCTTCATCGTTCATGGCCATCCGGTCAAAGGCAATTCGGATATTCTTTGCCGAGCCAACAGGATCGGGTACGCCTCTGGGCCCTTCTGGATTCA
>SKGJ01000253.1 GCA_007117525.1 Alkalimonas sp. | reverse complement strand
TCATTTCCAACAAGCCCACAGTAAAAGCAAAACTGGCTGAGGTAGAGGCCTGCGAGCAGCGCTTCGACCCAGCTGTGTTGGCGCAGGTGATTGCCAATGCCAAAATTCTGGATATCCGCACCATTGACTACCAGTCCAGCCAGCAAGTGAGCACCATTGAAACGGTTCAGGCCATGCCCGAGGATGCCATTGTACTGGATATTCGCCGGCCAGATGAAGCAGAGCAGGCTCCACTTAAGGTAGCTGGCCACTCGGTACTGGCCTTGCCATTTTACAAACTGGCCAGTCAGTTTGGCGAGTTGGCGCAGGACAAAGCCTATTACCTCTATTGCGATCAAGGTGTGATGAGCCGGATGCAAGCCTTGCTGTTAAAAGACGAAGGCTACCAGAATGTGGCGGTCTATCAAAAACCTGCCGCCAAACAGTCCTGATACAATTGCTGGTGAGCCGGTAAGGTCAGTGCAAGACGGTCTGCCTCGCGCAGCACAAAACCTGTGATGAAATCGAGCTCGGTTTTCCGCCCGGCCAAGCGGTCTTGCAGCATGGATGAGCGATTGCTGGCCGTGTTGGAGATCACCTGTTGCAGCTGTTGCCAGGCTGCTGTTTCTTGCTGCGGGTAACCGGCTGCGGCGGCCAGCTGGCAATACTCGGCAAAAAGCTTTTTGAGAGTCGTTTCGAAGCGGGCTTCTGCCAAGGCGCCATTGGGCACCTGATGCAGCGCCGTCAGTGGGTTGATCAGGCAGTTTACCAACAGTTTTTGCCATAAAAAAGGCTGAATCCTTTCCACCAGCGTCAGAGGTCCCAGCGCTTGCCCTAGCGCATCAAACCAACCGGGCATAGCTTCAGAGCCAGCAGGCGTGATTTTCCCTATAACCGAGCTGCCACTGCCGCTGTGCACCAGTTGATGGCCTTTGCTGCAATCCGATTGGGTATAAGCGCCGTGGGTGGTGGTGAGAAACCACAGCTGTTGTCGGGGTTTTAACGCTGCCTGAATGTTGGTCAGGGTACCCAGGCCATTGTGGCTGAGGATGACACAGGCGTCTTCAGCCAGCTGCGTCTGCAGCTGCTGAATGCAGGGCAGGGCGTCGTAGGCTTTGACAGCAATAAAGGCCAGTCGGGCGGCCTGGGTTTTGGGCCAGGGAGCAAAGTGGTGGTGGCGGACGGCACCGCTGAGCGTGGTCATGACAACCTGCAGCTCGGTTGGCTGGCGCAGCCAGAGTCGGATCAGCTCGCCCTGCTGCTGCAGCTGGCAGGCCGTGAGTAAACCAATGGCGCCTTTGCCAACCACCAGCCAGTCGTTTCGTTTATGTTGCTGTGCGTCTGTCATGCGATGTCGTGATTCAAAAATGCAACAATGCTCGGATTGTAGCAATTTTACCGCTATAATCGCGAGGTTTAATCAGCTTTGGAGTCAGCATGCCATCTTTTGATATTGTTTCCGAAATCGAGCAGCAAGAAGTGCAAAATGCCGTCGATAATGCCAATCGCGAACTGGATACCCGTTATGACTTTCGTGGCGTTGAAGCCAGCTTTACGTTAAGCGAGCAACTGGTGACGATGAAAGCCGAAGCGGAGTTTCAACTGCAGCAGATGCTGGAAATCTTCCGGGCAAAAGCCATCAAGCGCAACCTGGATGTGCGTTCCTTTAAAGAGAACGAGGTGGTGCATTCGGGGAAAACCTACAGCCAAACGCTAAGCTTATTGCAGGGGATTGACACCCCAACGGCGAAAAAGCTGGTTAAGCTGATCAAGGACAGCAAGCTCAAAGTGCAGGCGTCCATTCAGGGCGATCAAGTGCGGGTTACCGGTAAAAAGCGCGACGACCTGCAAGAGGCTATCGCTTTTGTTAAGCAAAGCGAGCTGGAGCAACCCTTTCAGTTCACCAACTTCCGCGACTAAGCTTCGCAACTCTGTTTTGCAACTCAGGTTCGGACTCGGAGCAAAGACAAGCTGGCTTGGTCGGCTTGGTCTTTGCTTGAGTTTATAGCCATCTAGATATCTATTGACATTTTTTCTCTGCAGGCTACACTAAGCCCGCTTTTTTCAGGTGCTGCTTTTGTAAGCAGTGAAACGGGAATCTGGTGAAAAACCAGAGCTGCCCCCGCAACGGTAACAAGTCTGGTCCAAAGCCACTGTCTTAGGATGGGAAGGTCAGGACAACCCTGCTTGTAAGCCCGGAGACCGGCCTGAAAAATCCATCAACCAACCAATGTGCGGTGGGCACATTGCAGGAGACCTTATGCTGAAGTACTCTCTGGCAGCCTTGGCTGTCACTTCGCTGCTGCCCGCAGCTTTTGCCGATACCATTGAAACCATCACCATCTACAGCAGCCGCCAGCCGATATCGGTGGAGCAAAGCCTTGCCAGTGTCACTGTGCTGGAGCGCGACGAAATCCTTGCCCGCCAGGCCCCGGATTTGCCGGCCTTACTCCATCAACTGCCGGGCGTGACCATAGCGCGCGATGGCGGTCGTGGCCAGAATAGTGGGGTATTTATTCGCGGTGGCAATACCGGCCATACACTGGTGCTGGTTGATGGCGTCCGTACAGGCTCTGCCACCCTGGGCCAGACATCTTTGTCGATGGTCCCGCTGGACTTAATTGAACGCATTGAAGTGATCCGCGGGCCTCGCGCCGCCTGGTATGGCTCCGATGCTCTGGCTGGCGTGATTGCCATCACCACGCGTCGGCAGCAGCAGACCGAATTGAATGCCGGTGTTGGCAGTTATGGTTTGCTGGAAAGTGATCTTGGTTTGCAGCGTCAGCTCGGTGCCTGGCAACTGCAGGCCAACCTGGGGTACAGCAGAGCCGATGGGTTCGATGTTCGTCCGGATCTGGACCCGGATAAAGACGGTTACTGGCAGCGCTTTGCTCGCTTTGGCACCGATTATCAGTCCGACCTGGGGCAGTTTTATTGGCACAGCACCATCAACTCCGGACGTTACGATTTCGATGTGGCCTGGGGCAGCGAAGATCGCTCCGCTGTGTTGCAACGCAGTCACGTGCTTGGCTGGAACCATCAAACAGCCGCAACCGGCCAGCAACTGCAGCTAAGCCGGAATCTGGACAGCGACCGGACCTATGGCCCGGACTCGAGCAGCCCTTTTAGCACCAGTCGGGATGAAGTGAATTACCAACTGACACAGCAGCTGCATCCGTCGCTGGATTTGTTGGTTGGTGCCAACTGGTACCAGGAGGAGGTTGCCAAGGCAGCGCCTGCTTACGACGAAAGCCAACGTCGCAACAGAGCACTCTTTACCGGCGTTAACTATCAGCCAGCACAATGGTTGTTTGAAGCGGCTGCACGACAAGACCGCTTTAGCCAGTACGGCAAGGAACGAACCTGGCAATTGGCGGCTGGCTATTACCTGACCGAGCAGTGGTTGCTCCGCCTAAGCCGGGGAACCGCCTTTAAAACCCCTTCATTCAACCAACTCTATTGGCCAGGGTTTGGCAATCCTGATTTGCAACCAGAATCATCGATTTCAGATGAAGTGGCGCTGCGTTTCAGCGGCCAGGCACTGCAATCCGAGCTGGTGCTGTTTGACCGTGAGGTCACCAACCTGATTCAAGGCAGCGAGCAGGCTGAAAATGTGCTGTTGGCCCGGGTACGAGGTGCTGAATACAGTGCGCAGTGGCAACTGACAAATTGGCAACACCAGCTCGGCTACACCTGGCTGGATGCCCGCGATGAGCAAAACCAGCAGCCATTGCAACGCCGCCCCAAGCACAGCCTGAACCTTCGCACCAGCTGGCAGGGGGAGCATTGGCAAACCTTTGCCACCCTGGACTACCAAAGCTCAACCTTTCAGGGGCTGGACTTTACGACCATGACCAACTACCCGGATCTGGGAGGCTTTACCTTGCTTGGTCTGGGTGCCAGCTACCAGCTGGCACCGGCCTGGCAGCTACGAGCCAAGCTGGACAACCTGACCAACAAAAACTACCAAACCAGCATCGGGTATGCCACCGCTGGGCGGACCCTTGGCCTTCGCCTCAGTTATCGCGGTTTTTAATGCTGCCGGGACAATGCGGATGGATGGGAATGACCATCAATCCGCTTTCAGCAATTGCTGAAACTGCTGGCGAAAGCTTGCCAGTTTGGGGGCTACCACAAACTGGCAATAACCCTGATTTGGGTTTTGCTGCACATAGCCCTGGTGGTAGTCCTCTGCTGGGTAAAAGTGAGCCGCCGGGCTCAACTCGGTGACAATGGGGCTGGCAAACACCTGCTCGGTGTTCAGCTGATTTAACACTTGCTGTGCTTGGTGCTGCTGCTCGTCATTGTGGTAAAAAATCACCGAGCGGTACTGGCTACCAATGTCATTGCCCTGCCGGTTAAGCTGGGTGGGGTCGTGCAGGCAGAAAAAGATCTGACACAATTGCTCGTAACGAATGATGGTCGGGTCGAATACAACCTGAACCACTTCGGCGTGGC
>SKGJ01000059.1 GCA_007117525.1 Alkalimonas sp. | reverse complement strand
GACCTGGACAGCAACCGGGGTTCAGATAGACAAAAATTCTGTGGTTATTCTATGTAACAATGCCGCAAGAAAACAGCTTTATCCAGCATTTTTGCTGAATTCCTGTGAGAAAGGCAGAATTCAGCCCAATCGGGGCTTGGACTACCACTTAAGGCAAAGGTTCACGCCAGAAAATTCGCCGCGGATTGCCGCGGTAGCGACCGAAGACAGCTTCAGCTTGTGGGTCTTGGTCCCCTTGCCCTTGCCAGTTGAATTGCAGCCAGTCGTCCGTTGCCAGTTGCCATTGCCAGAACCCCGGCTCCAACGGGGCTGGCAACCAAAGGCTATCGGCTTGATTGCGGCCATTTTGCATAAGGCCCCCCGGCCCTTCGAGCACCAGCTCCGGCAAGCCACTGCCAGTTTCGACAGAGGCCGTAGCAACCTCAAGCCAAGTGCACTGATCCTGCGCCGATTGCCGGAAGCGCTGCCCATCCCAATATTGGGTTCGCGCGCTCAGGGGCAAAGGACTATCTTCCGGGCCAAAGGCATTTTCCAGTACCAGGCGACCGTAACGCTGCCGCTGCAGCCCAGCCAGCTGAATCGCAGTACAGCTTCCATCCTGACTGCAATCCCCTGCGGCTGTCGGGTTCATATTGAGTCCTGTCAGTCCAATGCCATCGGCATCCTGATAGCGCAAACCAAACTGCAACTGCTCAAAGTGACCATCGGGCTCAGTAGCGCGCTGAAAAGTTACTGGTTGCTCCAGCCATTCAGCTACCCCCGCTGACCAACTCCAACTGCCGCCGGTAGCGCTTATCCTGGACGACAGCGCCTGCCCATCGTTGGCATTTTCCGCCACCAGCTGCCAGTCAGGCAGCTGGACAAAAGCCCCCCGATAATTCTGGGTGATCTGGCCGGACTCTGCCCGCGCCTGAAGCGCCAGCGACCAGCGCATCGGCTGCCCCATGTAACTAAAGCCTGAGCATCCCGGCTCAATATCGGCATAGCCCAGCGCAAAATGATCCGGTGTCACCCGACCGACCGGTGAACTGGATGCAGCCGGTACCGTCATGCCAAGGTAAGACAGCGGCGTTGGCCGGGCCGTCAGCCGGAAGACACCCACTTCGGAAAGTCGGGTGTCGACTGAAGTGCTGGCATTGACAGACCGCTGATGCGAATAGCTCAGGGGTTGCAGCTGCCCAGACTCGCCTGCTGCGGGCGCCAGCAACTGATGCTCCAGTACAATGCCGCTTAATGCAAAGTTGGGGGTCAACGGCAAACTGCAGTGGTCCGCGACACCGTCCTGCCAGCCATGGGCACTAATATTCAACGCAAAGGCTTCACCAGCCCGGACAAAAGCCGGACAACTGGCATCGCCAGCAGCGCAGTTGGCAGCTGTTTGCAGGCACAAGGCATAGGGGCGCTTACTAAACTGGGTTGCGCCTTGCAGCACCAGGCCTGCATCGCCAGTTGCTGCTGAGCCCTGATAGCGGGCATTCAATTGCACCCGCCCAGCATCGGCGTAATTGACGCTGAGTACCGCTTCGCCATTGCCATCAAAATCCAAGGCCTGAATGGATGGTGCGTCACTGTTCAGGCTGATCGGCTGCTCATTGACTTCAACTGGCCAGGAGACCGGCCTTTCCACCGCATCCGGCGTAATGTAGTCCGACCAAAACCGTACCGACCGACTCACATTGGCAAAAGCTGGCACACAGGCCTGTCCCGGGTCACTTTCACGCACCGCGCGCAGCCGTACGCCTGTCTCCGGCTGATTGGCGATACCATCCGGTACCTCAAGCACAAAACCACTGCTGGCAAAATTCAGGGTGCAGCTGGCGGTATTTTTTGGACCCGCGCCCGCCCGGCACAAAGTGGTGCTCAGCGGACGGGTTCCTGGCACAGAGCCACTGACGCCGACCGTGACGGATCCCACGGTACTGCGGCGCAACTCGACCGTAGTGCTGCCACCACTAAAATTGATCACATTGCCTCCAAGCCACTCGCCACCGGGCACTGGCTGAGGGCTTAGCGTGGCGGTCACCGGATCGGTAAAAAGCTCACTGCAATCGGCATTTAAGCAGGCTCGTACCGTCAAAGTCTCCGGCTGACAGGTCAACGCCTGGCCGCTGTGATCAAACTCAAAATGATCGATTTGCACACCTACCGGCATGGAGCGCAAGGCACAGATGCTGACATTATCCAGCTCATGGTTGTTGTTCGACCCGCCAGTCGAGCCGGTAAAGGAAAGAAAAAAGTTTTCCGGCACGCTGCCCTGCCCTGGAATGGCCAGCGCATTAAAAGGGCTGACCAGCATTTGAAAACCATCGCCATTTTTAATATCCCGCGCGACAGAAACCACAGCCTGATCAGGGGCTCGTGAATCAATAATAATACGGTAGCGATGATCCGGTGCGGCCACTGGACTAGGGCGTAGATCAACTGGAGGGGTGAGACCGCCCCCGGTGCCAGCCAAATAGCGATATTGGCTGGATGCAGAGCCCCGGATCGCGATGGCATTCCGTTGAAAGCCAATTCCTCCAACTCTGCCTTCGGTTTGATTTGAAAAATTGCCAAATTCGTCGAGCCCTATGCCTAACCATCCACCAGCAAAACCAGGATCGCCATTATTTCGCTGCGCGTAACCAAGCGAACCACCAAAGCTGCCAGGCTGGGGCGTGACATCAGCATCGGATAGAATCACGGCTACGCCATCCGCGCCCTGCCCACCTGCAGTGGACCAGGCAAAGTAATCGAACTCCACCACCACCAGATTATCTGCTGCCGGAAACAAGCGCTGATAGGTTACAGACGTGGCTTGATTGCCCACTGCTTGAGTCATCCGTAAACGTCCATTCACGATAGAAGGGGTAAAGCTGCCACTGCTGCGGGATGTGACCCAATCGTCAGATAGCACGGCCCCGGAAAAAGAATCCGTAAAACAACCTAAGCAAGTATCCTCCAGCACTGTCCCATCGTAGTTGCGTCCTTCATCTTGATTGTTATAGATGGTTTGAATTTGCCCGGCTGAAAGTGCCGTTGGGAAAAACAGCACTTCATCCATATCGCCTAAAAACTCATCTTCCATAGCACCATTGGCCCGCCACCATACCCCCAGAGCGGCCCGCACCACACTAAGCGCGGCTGCGGATGCTGTGCGGCACTGCACCAGGTTGGCATTGAGATACAAACACAATTGGTTGCCAGAGCGAGTCAGGGTTGCATGGTACCAGGTGTTGTTGTTAACCACTGGCTCAGGCGAGCCAAACGAATAGTAAACACCTAATAAACCAGCCCGCAGCACATTGTTAGGGCGTAAATAAAGCTCCAACATAGTGTCCTGGCTGTTGTTTGATGCCGAGAGAAGTTGGCGGAAACTATTGCTGGCATCGGCTTTAAACCACAAGGACACACTAAAGTCGGTTAGACCATTAAGCAGCTGTGACGGCAGCTCGACGCGGTTCATTCCCGGTGTGCTAAAGTTAGCTGCGGCTAAGACTTTGCCTTCAGCTGGAGTTAGTTGAAAGCCTGTTGCCGGATACTGCTGCATCAAGTCTTCCACCACACTGTTGTTTAAACTTTCACATAAGTCCAACGGGTAGTGCGCTATGGGTGTTGGCAAGCCTTCGAATGGAGTGCAGGCATTTAATGGTGTCGAGTTGGGCAAGCATTGACCAAATACCTGGCTTCCGCCTTGAACATTGACTGTCGAATACCCTGGCGCTTGAAGCACACCATACACCAAGGAACTGTTGGTGATACTGATCGCATCGGTACTCGAAGTAACGGATATCATGGTACTGGGCGAGCCTAATTGACTATTGCTCACTGTCACAGTGCTGGCTCCACTGATAGACCCAGATGTCATAACTGCATCGCTAATCGATATCGGGTTTGCAGCCAACATCACAAAGTCGCCTGCAAGCTCACCGCCTTGCAAGGTCATACCTGAGCGCGCCGTTGCGCCGCCCAATAAATTCGTGCCATTGCTGGAGATCGTATTGTTTATACTTTCCACCAACCCGGCCACAGCTCCGCCAGAAAGCGCGATGTTGCCAACTGTAGTCACACTACCGCTGATGGATGTATTTACCAGGTTGATGCTGCCGCTATCGGATTGAATGCTGCCCCAGAGGGTATTGGTGTTGGTGCTGTTGATACTGCCATAGCTGCTTCGCAAGGTGATCGCATTGTCAACGGTACCGATATTAGAACCATTGAGGTCAAAACCATCATTAGCCCACACCGTTACAGGACTATTTGCAGTTAAAACATCGCCGTTACTTAGTGTCACACGGCCATTACCCGTGCATGTATAGGTACTGCCACTCACACTCCAGGTTGTTGAGCACGGTGGGTACTGCCCTAAGCTGAGGTTATAGGTTGCAGCACCCACACTGAAACAACACAGCAAGCTCAGTAACAGCAGGAGTCTCTTCACAACCCTACCTCCATCTGCACAGTACGGCTGGCGCAAAG
>SKGJ01000025.1 GCA_007117525.1 Alkalimonas sp. | reverse complement strand
TGACTGCCTTTTCAGCGACTGCGGCTTGCTTAAATAATCTGGGTCCGGGACTTGGTGATGTCGCATCGCATTTTGGCGACATCCCCGACACCAGTAAATATTTATTGGTGATCGCTATGGTGTTCGGCCGGCTGGAGATTTTTACCTTGCTGGTGCTCTTTACCCCGGCCTTCTGGAAAAACTGAGCGGTAATCGGTAAAGGCGGGTGCTAAATAAAAATGGCGCTTACCTGAAAGAGTTTCTCCACTTCGCTGATGTGCTTTTTATCCACCAAAAACAAAATCACATGGTCATCGGTCTGGATGGGAATGTGATCGTGAGCGATGATGACTTCATCGCCCCGGACGATGGCACCGATGGTGGCACCGGGGGGCAGTTTAATGTCACCGATGGCTTTTCCCACCACTTTGGAGGTGGTTTCATCCCCCCGCGCAATAGCTTCTATCGCTTCAGCCGCGCCACGGCGCAGCGAGTGCACATTGACGATGTCGCCACGGCGAATATGCGTCAGCAAGGCTGAGATGGTGGCTTGTTGCGGCGATACTGCGATATCGACTTCACCGCCTTGCAGCAAGTCAACATAGGCACCGCGTTTGATTAGCACGATGGTCTTTTGAGCGCCCATTCGTTTGGCCAGCATGGCCGACATAATGTTGGCTTCGTCGTCGTTGGTGACGGCAATAAAGACATCGATTTGCTCGATGTTCTCCTCTTCCAGCAGCTCTGGATCGGAAATATCACCCACATAGACCAGGGTATTGTCCAGCGCACCGGACAAAAACTCCGCCCGCTCTTTGCTGCGCTCAATCAACTTGACGCTGTAGTTGTTTTCCAGCGCTCGTGCCAGGCCGTAGCCAACATTGCCACCACCGGCAATCATAATGCGGCGGTAACTGCTTTCCAGCTTTTGCAGCTCGCTCATCACCACCCGGATGTGCTTGGTGGCGGCGACAAAGAAGACTTCATCATCGGCTTCAATCACCGTGGTGCCAAGCGGTTTGATTGAGGTACCGCGCCGATAAATCGCAGCGACCCGGGCATCAATATTCGGCATATGGACTTTCAAGGTGGACAGCGCATGGCCGACCAGCATGCCGCCGTAATAAGCGCGTAAACCGACCAGGCTAACCTTGCCCTGGGCAAACTCCACCACCTGCAAAGCGCCTGGGTAGTCAATTAAGCGTCGAATGTAGTCGGTCACCAGAGTTTCGGGGGCAATAAAGTGGTCTACCGGCATGTCTTCACGGCGGAACAATTGATCGCGGTATTTCAGGTATTGGTTGCTGCGGATGCGGGCAATTTTCAGTGGGGTATGGAAAATGCTGTAGGCGACCTGGCAAGCTACGATATTGACTTCATCGCTGCTGGTCACCGCGACCAGCATATCGGCATCCTCAGCCCCGGCTTTTTTCAAGATATCCGGGTGGGCGCCATAGCCGTGAATCACCTGCAGGTCGAACCGATCCTGCAGCAAGTGCAGTTTTTCCATGTTGGTATCGACCACGGTGATCTCATTCATTTCCCCAACCAGATTTTCGGCCAGGGTTCCACCGACTTGTCCCGCACCCAGAATAATGATTTTCATGTTGGTTGTTCTGCCGTCACTGCTTTCATCACTTTAGCATAGAAAAAACCGTCCAGCTGCTGCTGGCCAGGCAGGATTTGCCAGCCGTTGCTGTGGCCGTGGATCGGCTGCAAGCGTGCATCCGGGGTTCGCTGCAAAAATTGCGTCAGCTGCTGCTGGTTCTCCTGGCGAAAAACGCTGCAGGTG
Source organism: Alkalimonas sp. (assembly GCA_007117525.1). Classification (GTDB taxonomy): domain Bacteria; phylum Pseudomonadota; class Gammaproteobacteria; order Enterobacterales; family Alteromonadaceae; genus Alkalimonas; species Alkalimonas delamerensis. The sequence continues at coordinate 2,709 of SKGJ01000025.1, read as the reverse complement.
GCGTACAGCAAGATGCCACCGGGTTTAAGCAATGGCCAGAGCTGTTGCAGCATCTTTGCTTGAATGTCGGCCAAAGCCGCAATGTCGCTGGCTTTGCGTAACCAGCGGATATCCGGGTGGCGGCGAATGACGCCGCTGGCGGAGCAGGGCGCATCCAATAAAATCCGGTCAAAGGGCTCGCCATCCCACCAGCTGGCTGGTTCAGAGGCATCGGCAGCCAGCACCGTCGCTTGATGTTTTAAGCGAGCCAGGTTGGCATGCACCCGCTGCAAACGCTTGGCATCAACATCCAGTGCCAGCACCCGGGTTCTGGGCGCCAGCTCGAGAATATGGCTGGTTTTACCGCCAGGTGCACAGCAGGCATCCAGAATGCGCTGCTCATTGCGCGGCTCCAGCAAGGCTGCCGCATATTGGGCCGCGCCATCCTGCACCGAGAACCAGCCGTCGTGGTAACCAGGCAGCAAAGTGATGTCGCAGGCCTGCGTCAGCACGATGGCCTCTGGTAACTCGGCCAGTGGTTGCTGATGCTCAATGCCGATTTCCGTGAGCGCCTGCCTAAAAGCGCTGATGCTGACTTGCTGTTGATTGACCCGAAGCCACAGCGGCGCTTTTTGCTGGTTGGCCTGTAGGATGTGCTGCCATTGCTCAGGGTAGTCTTGCTGCAGCATCTGCACCAGCCAGCCAGGGTGACTGTATTGCACAGCCACCGGAAGCTGGTCAAACTGCAGCAACTCGGGCCGCCGCTGCACCGTCCGCAGCACGCCATTGATCAGGCCGGTCATCGATTTGCCTTTGAGCAGCCTGGCGGCTTCAACGGTCTCGCTAATGGCAGCATGATCGGGGATGCGCAGCCAGTGCAGCTGGTAGATGCCGACATAAAGCAAAAATTGCAGCGGGCGCAACTTTTTGACCAAGGGTTTTGCCATCAGCTGGCGACAGACATGATCCAGCTGGGGTAGATGACGCAGTACGCCAAAGCAGATTTCCTGCAGCAACGCCTGATCTTTGCTGTCGTGCAATTGTTGCTGCGCTTCGGGCAAGACTTCGGACAAAGAGCGGCCTTGTTCGACCACCTGAAAACAGCATTGCGCCGCCAGGGCGCGAAGATTAGTTGGCATCCTGGGTCCGAATGGGCTGACCGACCTGGAACCAGTCGGCCCGGCCATTTAAGAAGTCTGCAATCGACATCGGTTTTTTGCCGGGGGGTTGCAAGCGGGTAATCACCAGCACACCTTCTGCGGTGGCAATTTTTAAACCCTGGCGATTGAGTGCCAGTACCTGGCCCGGGGAGGCTGGCTCAATGTCCGGTTCAAGGTGAGCTGACCAGATTTTAATGCGGTGGCTGCCGTGCGCCAGCACGCTAATGGGCCAGGGATTAAAGGCCCTGATCTCCCGCTCCAGCTGAGCAGCAGTTTTATCAAAGTCGAGCAGGGCTTCGTCTTTACTGAGCTTGGCAGCGTAACAGGCCTGGCGTTCATCCTGGCTTTCTGCCTGCTGTTGCAATGCGGGCAATTGATTCAGAGCTGCAACCAGTGCCTGGGGGCCAAGCTGTGCCAGTTTTTGGTAGAGGCTGGCGCTGGTGTCTGCGTCGCTGATGCTGAATTCAACTTTGCTCAGCATGGCGCCGGTATCCAGCCCTTTGTCCATTTGCATAATGGTAATGCCGGTCTGGTGATCGCCAGCCCAAATGGCGCGCTGAATGGGCGCGGCACCACGCCAGCGCGGCAGCAAGGACCCATGCACATTGATGCAACCCAGCCGGGGTGTATCCAGCACACTTTGCGGCAGCAACAGGCCATAGGCAACCACCACCATCACATCGGCTTTCAGCGCTGCCAGTTGTTGTTGGGCTTCGGCCGCCTTAAAGTTAGCCGGCTGATAGACGGGAAGCTGGTGCTGCTGCGCCAGTTGCTTCACCGGACTGGCCGTTAATTGCTGTCCACGGCCGGCCGGGCGATCGGGCTGGGTGTACACCGCCACCAACTGATGCTCGCTGTTGAGCAATGCCTTCAGGTGATCTGCGGCAAACTCAGGGGTACCGGCAAAGACAATACGAAGCGATTCTGTCACGCGAAGTCCTGTATCAGAGTGCATGGCGGGCAGCCAGCCGGGCTTCTTTTTCCAGCTTTTTCCGGATCCGGTCACGCTTGAGCGGGGATAAGTAGTCGATGAAAAGCTTGCCGAGTAAGTGATCCAGTTCGTGTTGAATGCAAATGGCCAGCAAGCCATCGGCCTGCAGTTCAAACCAGCTGCCATCCAACTGCTGTGCTTTAACGGTGACCTCAGCCGCCCGCTCTACCTTGGCGTAGCTTTGCGGCACGGACAGGCAGCCTTCTTCGTAGGTGGTCTCGCCACTTTTGCTGATAATTTCCGGGTTGATCAGCACCAGCGGTTCATCACGCGACTCGGAAATGTCGATCACCACTACCCGCAAGTGGCGGTCCACCTGGGTAGCGGCCAGGCCAATGCCATTTTCATCGTACATGGTATCCAGCATGTCCTTGACAAGTTGCTGAATTTCAGGGGTAATCTCTGCTACGGGTTTGGCGACCGTCCGCAGTCGTTCGTCCGGGAAGTGCAACACTCGAAGTACGCTCATAGGCTCCACAAATACTATGCTTAAAGGAAATAACTGTGCTAAGGTCTAATTTTAGCCATTAATGTGCGCAATGAACAGCTTCGTCTGTCATAATTACAACAAGATCACGC
>SKGJ01000217.1 GCA_007117525.1 Alkalimonas sp. | reverse complement strand
GGGCCTTGGTGTCGGTTTGAAGCAACATGAGGAAAGACAGATGATTCTGTTGGTTGGTGGAGAAAAAGGCGGTAGCGGAAAAAGTTGTCTGGCACAGAATATCGCCGTGTATTTTACCCGGGAAAAGCAAGCCAATGTCATGCTGGTCGATTGCGATCCGCAGCGCACCACATCAGACTGGGTGCAAGAGCGGCATCTGAATGCAGATTTGCCCTGGATCAACTGTGTCCAGATGTATGGCAAAATCCGCTACGAATTGAAAAGCCTGGAAATGCATTACGATGTGGTGGTGGTGGATTGTGGCGGTCAGGACAGTGTCGCCCTGCGCTCAGCCATGGTGGTGGCCAGCCATGTGTTGTTACCACTGCGTCCCAAACGTCGTGACTTGAAAACCCTGGAGCATCTGGAAGACTTGGTCAGCGCCAGCAATGTGGTGAATCCTGACATGATTGTTGGCTGTGTGATGACACAGTGTCCGTCACTGCCCAATCAAGCCAACCGAATTTTGGATGCCAAAGAAGTCTGCAAATCGTTTAACCTTCGGGTGCTCGAAGCCATTACGCACAGTCGGAATATCTACGATGACAGCGAAGAAAAAGGCTTATCCGTGATGGACATTGATCCGGAAGGCAAAGCCGCGCAAGAAATCCGCGATATAATCACTGAACTTTTATCAATGAAGGCAATTCAAGAAGATGGGTCTGCGGGATCTGAAAAAAAAGTCTACGCCGTCTGAAAAACGGCCCGTTAATGTAGACGACTTTATCGAGGACGCCAACAATTACGCCATGGGCTTGCCCAAGGTGGTGAGTTTGCGTCAGTTGCTTCCTGACGAGGAGAGTGGGCCGCGTTTGCCAATGCGCCATGCCACCTTTACGCTTAGCCCGGAAGCCATTGAGGCCTTAAATCAATTAAGTGAAATGACCGGAGAGGCAAAGTCGAAAATTGTCCGACACCTGGTCCTGCAAGCCATTCAGCAAGCCAGCCAAAGGCCGGATGTCGTGATAGAGCCTGTGACAACGCCACCGGGAAAAACAGGCTCGAGTTAGTGTTCATCCTTGGCTCTGCTGCAGGATGAACCCTGGTTATTCTTTACGCTGCAACCAGCTGTATGCCGTTTCAAAAGCAGTTTGTTGAAACCCTTTCAGTCCGGTGGCTTTAAAGTCAATTAGCAGCGGGTTGCGGCTTAACTGCTCTTTAATCTGTTGGCTGGATACCAGGGTCACCTCGATGGCAGGCAGCAATTGCAGTGCGGCCTCAATTTTAAAACCAATAGCACCACCGGCAAACTTTCCTTTTTGTGGCCGCTCTTTAATCACCACCTGGCTGACCTGATAGTCCTGAAAAAATTTTTGCAATGAAAACTGAAACTTGCGAATAGCCTCAGCATCTTTGTCATGCTGCAACACAAAACGTTGTTGGCGACAATCCGGCAACTGGAATAGCCCCTGCTCCAGCGTCATCAGACAAATAATGGCTTCATTGCTTTTAATCTCAACGCCGCAAACACGCATCAGTATCTCCTAATCTACTTAGTTTGATGTACCGCAAGCTTAATTCCGCATCAGAATGTCATACTGACTGGCGATGATGCTGCACACCTTGCGTAGAGGCTCACCAAAGAGCAAGGGGTTAAAATCACCGTCGATGCAGTAACGCTGCCGGAACAAGAGCAATTCCTGCTTGGAGGAGGCTGCACGTTGCAATTGCGCTCGCTGCCCCTCACCCAGCTCCTGGCCCAGCTCGGTAAACAAGCGCTCTATATTGCGCATGGCCTGAGCCTCGCCGGAGCGGGCTGATGAGCCACCAAGGCGATGCAGCTGATCAATCAGCTGTTCTTTGTAGGGACTGATTCGTGGATGATCCGAAAAAGTAGCCAGCAGCAAAATAACCAGCAAAATAACGATCAATGTTTTCACCGAGATCTCGCTCCAAAAGAGGTAAAAGCCGATGATACCCGATCCATCACAGCCTTGTCTGCAAAGCGCCAGGGAAAAATACGGTCCATGAAGGAAAGACAATTCAATGATATACTGCCGACTCCATACCCGCTTCAGCAACCATGCCCGAGGTGCCTGTGACTGATAAAATCGATGTGAAGAATATTCCGGTCGAGGTTAAGCTGCATCAGCCTGCAAAGAATCCGCAAGGTCGTTATCCATCACGGGATCGCATCTATGTCCGTGCCATGAAAGGGGTGCATCAGGCGATCCGTCGTTACATGGGCTTCTTTTTTATGGGCCTCTTTATGCTGTTGCCCTGGCTGCGGTTCAATGGTGAGCAAGCTATTTTACTGAACATAGCGGAACAAAAGTTCACTATTTTTGCGCTGACATTGTGGCCACAGGATTTCACCATTCTGGCCTGGATTTTTATCATTGCCGCCTACGCCCTATTCTTTGTCACCACCTTTTATGGGCGGGTCTGGTGTGGCTACCTCTGTCCGCAATCGGTCTGGACCTTTATTTTCATGTGGTTTGAAGAGAAAATTCAAGGCAGCCGAAATCAGCGAATGAAACTGGATCAACAAGGGTGGAGCTGGCACAAGTTTGGCAAAAAGTTTCTCACCCACTTGTGCTGGGTCGGCTTTGCTTTACTGACCGCGCTGATCTTTGTTGGCTACTTTACACCGATTGACCGGCTGTTCCTGAACTTCTTTACCCTGCAAGCCGGCTTCTGGGCCACGCTGGCAGTGTTGTTTTTTACGGTTTGTACATACGGCAATGCTGGTTGGATGCGGGAAATCATGTGCACCCACATGTGTCCCTATGCCCGCTTTCAGTCGGCCATGTTCGACAAAGATACCTTTACTGTGACTTACGATGCTGCGCGCGGTGAAAACCGGGGACCCCGCAGCCGCAAAGACACCGACTACAAAGCAAAAGGCTTGGGCGACTGCATTGATTGCAACCTCTGTGTCCATGTCTGTCCGACCGGTATCGATATCCGCAACGGCTTGCAGTACGAGTGCATCAACTGTGGTGCCTGCATCGACGCCTGCGACGACACCATGGAAAAAATGGGCTACCCCAAAGGCTTGATCAGCTACACCACCGAAAGCCGCTTGCAGGGCAAGGGTGCCCATGTCCTCAGGCCTAAACTGCTCGGCTATTTTGCTGTGTTGGTGGTTGTTTGCCTCGCTTTCGTCTATACCCTGTACAGCCGGCAGCCACTGGAGTTCGATATTCTGCGTGACCGTGGAGCCTTGTTCCGCGATACCAGCGAGGGCTGGGTGGAAAACACCTACACCTTGCGCATTATCAACAAATCTCAGCAGCAGCAGACCTTTGTATTCTCGGTAACCGGCCTGGATGACTTACGCTGGATAGGACCGACAGAGCTAACAGTCGCCGGCGGGGAAACTGCCAGCCTGCCCATCAGTCTGGCCGCTGATCCATGGGAGTTGGACCAGCCCATCAGCGATCTGACCTTTACCGTCCGCATTGAAGGCCAGCCAGATATTGAGGTCTCACAAACCAACCGCTTCTTCTCCAGGCGTTAACTCGTGCTATAGTCGCTGCATCTATTCGATGCAGCGACTGTAGGGTCTTTATGTCTGCTTTTTGTTTTGCCGATTTAACCCCGGATACCGTGCTGGATGCACTGGAAGAGCTGGGCCTGGTCATTGATTCCGGTTTAACGGCGCTGAACAGCTATGAAAACCGGGTCTATCAGTTTCGGGGCGAGCTGGCCGGATACCCGGCTATCCAGCGTTGGGTGGTCAAATTTTACCGGCCAGAGCGCTGGAGTCTACAGCAGTTGCAGGAAGAACATGACTTCACCCGAGAGCTGCTGGCTGCCGATGTCCCTGTCGTTGCTCCCGTCAGCCTGAATGGTTGCTCGGTGTTGCCTTACGCCGGCGGCTATTTTGCGTTATTCCCCAGCCGGGGAGGGCGACCGCTGGAAACCGACCACGAAGAGCAACTGGGCCAACTGGGTCGCTTTCTCGGCCGGCTGCATCAGGTGGGCAAAAGCAAGGTATTCCACCATCGTCCAACCTTAAGTGTAGACAGCCACTTACTGCAAAGCCGGCAGATTCTACAACAGTGCCCTCAGATCCCTGGACACATGCAGACGGCCTTTTTCACCGCCCTCGATCAAGTGATTGCCGAAGCCAGCCGGCAATACCAACCCCAGAACCTTATCCGGGTGCACGGCGATTGCCATGCCGGAAACTTATTTATGGATCAGCAAGGGCCCTTCTTTGTCGATCTGGATGACTGCCGCATGGCACCGGCCATTCAGGATCTCTGGATGATGCTGTCCGGCGAGCGGACCGAGCAATTGCTGTACCTCGACATCCTGTTGGAAGAGTACCAACAATACTGCGACTTTGATCCGACAGAGCTGAAACTGATCGAACCGCTACGTGCCATGCGTATTATTCATTACATGGCCTGGTTGGCCCGGCGCTGGGATGATCCTGCTTTTGCAATGAACTTTCCCTGGTTTGCCACAGACAAATACTGGGAGCAGCAGGC
>SKGJ01000125.1 GCA_007117525.1 Alkalimonas sp. | reverse complement strand
GTCTATGTTTTTAATCAGGTGCATAGAGAAGGCGCTAAAACGTCCAAACATTTGCTGCATATCAATATTATTTTGATCATGGAGGGCGTCTTGTGGGGAACGATTTTCCTTGCATTTATGGGCTTCAGTTTAAAAACAGATACTTGGGTGGCTATTTTCTTCGCAGGAATTATCTCTGTGATTTTGCCAACTTACATTACCTATCCCAAGTCGTTCCATGTGGTCATTCTGAGTGCAATCATCTCAGCGATTGTTTCATTCATGCTGATACAGGATCGAATTGATAATGTGACTGAGGCCGCATTTACCGTAACCATGTACCTAACAGCTCTTGGCTTTTTAATTAAGCCAATTTCAATCCGTGTCATCGAGGGTATTCGCTTAGAACTAGAGAATAAGAGTTTAACGGATCAGCTTAGAGCGAGCTTGGCAAAAATGTCTCAACAGGCAAATACCGATGCACTAACAGGACTACTCAATCGTCATGCACTGAATAAATCCCTCGCTGACCTGTTCGTACAGGTGAGAGACGTAAAGCAAGCTTTTCTCTGCTGATGATGGATGTTGACCACTTTAAAGCCATCAACGATACCCACGGTCATGACGTAGGTGACAAAGCCTTGCAGCATGTTGCCACCTGTATTTCAGCCCAATTACGCGAGTGGGATCTTTGTGCACGTTTTGGCGGTGAAGAATTTATTGTGTTGCTGCCAGCAACCAGTAATGCTGAGGCACAGCTTGTTGCCGAACGTATTCGTAAAGCTATCGAGTCTTCTCCTTTAGAGCAACCTTATCAACCCTTGACCATATCCATCGGAGTTGCCAGCTACCAGTCAGGCATGGATGCAGAGCAACTATTAAAAGCGGCGGACAATGGTGTGTATGAGGCCAAGCAGAATGGCCGAAACCAGGTACGACAGTTTCAAGTGGCGATTTCTTAATCGGATCTTGTTGGGTGGGCAGCAACCCGCGGTTTCTTCACATGCTGTCCTGGCTCTGGGCCAGCGCGGCCAGTCAGTTGATACGCTTTAGCTACCACGGCCAGTCCATTAGCCTGTACCAGTTTGGCTTTGATAGCCTGGATGCGCTGCTGCCCGCCAAGTTGGCCTCACTTTCTTTTGCCCCTGCTGCATGTGCTGCTGTTCTGGGGACTATCGTACAGGCTGTATCAGCGGCGGATTTTTATTAAGCTTTAAAGCGCCGATTTATCACGCAACCGCAGCTCCAGCCGCCGAATTTCACGCGCGGTATGATTGCGGTTGGTTTCCATAAAGATCCACAGCTTAATCGCCACCTGGGCCTGAAACGCCAGCAGCAACCAGACGCCCCAGAACAGCTGCTGCTCTGGGCTCGCCACCACAAACTGGTAACCACACCAGAAAATAATGGCTGTAAGTGCCATGGCCATCCCATAGCTCAGCTTCATTACCCAGCTGATGCCAGAGACGAAACCTGTTTTCAGGTAACCCGCCAGACCATCTTGTTGTTGCATCAGTCGATCCAGCTCTTTGGCCTGCTCGGCCAGATCTTGTTTGATTTTATCGTCGATATTCATGGTGTATTCCTCAGTCTCATTAAGGCACTCAGTGCTCTTCGGGGTAAAGTGCTTTTAGCTGTTGTCTGGCGCGGTGCAAGCGGGATTTCACGGTGCCCTCTGGCAGCTGCAGCGCCAATGCGGTTTCCTGCACTGACAGCTCATGCAGGTAATACAATTCGACCACATCACGCTCTGCCGTTGCCAATTGCTGCAGTAGAGGCAGCAAGCCAGGCGAATCGTGCACAGAAGTGGACTCTGCTGGATGGGCTTCGCTGATCTCGGCGTGCGGCTGATTGCCTTTGGCTTTATGCCAGTCCAGCAGTTCCCAGCGCAGTGCCCGATACAGCCAGCTACGAAAAACACGAGGGTCGTCCAGCGACCGGATGCGTTGATTCACCTTCAGCCAAACATTCTGCACCAGATCATCGGCCAGCGAGGCATCTGGCAGCCGGCTGGCAGCAAAGCGGCGCATCCCGGTGTAGAAGTGGCGGTACAACAGTGCGAACGCATCGCGCTTGCCTTCCTGAAACGCCAGTACCAGCAACTCGATCTCGGCATCATGCATCTAAATCTCTCCTGTTCACTGGTTAAAAGACGAGACGCAAGGCGCTTTGGTTCGCAAAAAATAAAATATCACTCACATTGCCGTGGATGGCTGTTTCATTAAGACCCTTGAAGGGAACTATCAGCCAATGATAGGGCTTCTGAGCCATGTCTGCTAAAATCCCGGTTTGCCAGCCATCATGGTGATGCTGCTGGCCCACCTAAGACTAGGATCTATTTTGACCAACAACGATATTTTACGCCGTATCCGCTATGTATTTGATTTAAAAAATAGCGCCCTGATTGAGGTCTTCGCCTTGGCCGAAGTCAGTGTAAGTCAGCAGCAGGTCACCGCCTGGCTAAAAAAAGAAGATGAGCCAGGCTTTGTAACGCTGGCAGATAGCGAACTGGCGGCCTTTTTAAATGGCTTTATTGCCTTAAAGCGCGGCAAGCGTGAGGGCGAGCAGCCGAAAGCGGAAAGCAAACTCACCAACAACATGGTGTTTCAAAAGCTGCGCATCGCATTAAACCTGCAGGCGGAGGATATTCTGGCTGTGATGCAGCTGGCTGACTTTCGGCTTAGCAAGCATGAACTCAGCGCCTTTTTCCGCAAGCCAGATCACAAGAACTATCGTGAGTGCCAAAATCAGATTTTGCGCAACTTTTTGATGGGGTTGCAGCGGCAAATTCGGCCAGGCGATAGCACTGGCGAGATTTAAAAATTAGGCCAAACTAGATGGTTTCGCCATCGCGGCTTAGTGCTTAGGGCAGTTGTGGCACGTCAGCTCGTACTCACGTTCAAACGCCTTAGCAAAGGGAATATCGAGCGTTTGTTGCAGCTCGCTATTCACCACCTGGTATTGAATCATCTCTTCAGTCACCAGCCAATGAATAGAATTGTGGGCGGCTGAATAAATAGAAAACCAATAAAAACTATCGTCACCCAGCATTTCTTTGATGTACACACGATGAAGATCATGCGCCTGATCATCTTTTGCAAATGCTGTGGCTGGAATGCAATCCAGCTTGCCATGGTCATCGCGTGAGCATTCTGCCCAGGAATGGACGCCTAAAAATGCATTGTCTCCCACCGTTCGGTTGTTGCCTGCCAGCAACAAGCTGACACCGCCAGAGGTGGCAACCCCGCCTTCGATTAAGTGGGTGTCAAGCTCTCGCTTCCGAATGTAACGGCCTAAGCGGAGTGTTTCAATATCATTGATAGAGCCTGGGTTGGCAGTAAGCACAATCCGACTGATATCTGGGTTCTGCTCTAGTATGGCTATGGCATTCTTGGCAGTAAAATGATCGAAGGTGCCGAGCAAAAACAGATTCTCACCGACAATACTCATTTTTGTCTGGCTGTTGGATTTCTGTTGCTCTTCTGCATGTGCAAAAGTGGCTGCTGTGCTCATGCCAACAAGAAATAACATGGCAAAATAAGCACTATAAAGGTGGTGATTATTCATCGTGGGCTGCCTCCATGTAAAGTAGTCGTCAAAATGCTCAGAGCCCTTACTGCCCAAACTTGGTTTTTAAAGCCTTCTCAACCTCGGGTGAAACAAAGCCACTGACATCGCCGCCGTGGCGGCAGACTTCTTTGACCAGAGTGGAGGAAATAAAGGTATTTTTCTCCGAAGGCGTCATAAAAATACTGTCGAGTTTCGGGTTTAACGTGCGGTTCATGCTGGCCAGTTGAAACTCGTACTCGAAGTCGGCCACAGCCCGCACCCCCCGGATCAGCACCTGAGCATCCTGCTCGCGGGCCAGATCGGCCAGCAAACCGGAAAAACCAATCACCCTGACATTGCTGTGGCCGGAAAACAGCTCCCGTGCCAGCTCGACCCGCTCGCCCAGGGTAAACAATGGCTTTTTACTGGGGTTGGCTGCCACTGCGACCAGCACGGTGCTAAACAGCCGGGCAGCACGCAACACCAGATCGGCATGGCCATTGGTTAGCGGGTCGAAGGTTCCGGGGTAAATAGCGGTAATATTCATCGGCAGGCAGGTATCCACAGGTCTGAAAATAGCGACTAGAGTTTTTAGTCAGTTTAGCGTTACTATACAAAGAAACCAGTCCAAATAAAAACAACAAAGTCAGGCCGGGATGGAAAAGAAACTTCGCACCAAAGATAAAATTGTGCAGGCCAGCATCGAGCTGTTTAATGCGCAGGGTGAGCGCCAAATCACCACCAACCACATTGCTGCCCATCTGGGCATCAGTCCGGGCAACCTGTATTACCACTTCCGCAATAAAGAAGACATCCTGCGTCATATTTTCAAAGAGTACAGCCGGCTGTTGGAAAGTCGTATTCAGCCGCCGGGACACCATGCCGAAGCGCTGGATGCACTGGCCAATTACCTGGATGTGGTGTTTGAGCTGATGTGGCGTTTTCATTTTTTTTACG
>SKGJ01000114.1 GCA_007117525.1 Alkalimonas sp. | reverse complement strand
GCCAGCGTTTTTATTCATTATCGTGGTCAGGCCATTTGCCACGAGGCACTATTGCGCTACCTGATCGGCTTTCGCTTGCACAATGAGTTTCATGAACAGTGCGTTGAACGGATCTTTACCGATATCTGGCAACACTGCCAGCCGGAGTTTCTGGCGGTTTATGCCCGTTACACCCGTCGGGGCGGGTTGGACATCAACCCAATTCGCAGCAGTGAGCCCTACCCTACACCGGTCATACGGTTAAGCCGGCAATAAGTCAGCTTGAAACCCTACAACAAAACTTTCAGCATGAAAGCTCCCTCATGGCAGTAGACGCTTGATTTTTAATTGAAAGCTTGATTGTTACCACCAAACCAATGAAAACTACACTGAAAACTTTCAGTTTAACTTTCAAAATGAAGCTTTTTTGCTTATAATTCATTCAGTAGTTCAGATCGACTGAGCTGCACTCGAGCAATGGATGAATTTGACGATGGAACAGCTGACCTCAACAGAAGAGCAATCCTGGTTACCCTACTACTTATGTAAAAAGTAACCTGGTGGACACAAACAGCCAAAGAGCTGATGGTCCCCACCCTACAACAAACAAGCCGGCGGATGCCGGCTTGTTTTTACCGCAAACAAAACCTGCTATTGTCAAACAACAGTCGCAATTCTTGTGCTAGCATATATACTTAGTGCTACTCCCCTTCATTTGTTTCAACGAACTTACATTCATTCATGGTGACGCCGTTGCAAGACGACTTAAAACAGCAACTGGAGCAGGCGCTTAAAGCCCGTAAACAGCTGGAAGACACCTACCAAAGCCAGTTTACCATTCTGGCTAAGTTTGTTTCCCGCTTGTCCCTGGCATGCAAAGGTTTGGATATTGAGCTGGACAATAAACTGGCCAAACTCCGGCTCGAGCTGGCCAGAGGCACTGATCTGGAAAAGTTATTGCCTTTGGTGCAAAGCTTAAGCGATGGGTTAAAGCACCTGGAAAGCAAGAATGAACAGGATATACGCAAGCTGCAGCATGGGCTAAAAGAAGCCGGTCAGCTGCTGCAAAAACAACGCGGCTTGCCGGATCAACTGCGGCGTGACTTACGCGCCTTGCTGAGCAAAGTGAATGAAAGTTCCCCGACTGTTCATGCCTACCTACCGCATTTAACCGATCTGGCCAGGCTGTATCAAAATGCATTAACAGCCAAAGCAAAACTGGACACTGAAGTCGAACCGGATACCGATCGTTACGGCCATATCTGCCGCCAAATTTCAGTCGAGCTAACCAACTTACTGAGCGAAATGAGTTTCGCCGAGCAATTTTCCAACGATATCGATCGGATTCGTCAATCGCTGATGGATCATCTTGGGATCGAAGATTTACTCAATGCCTGCCTCAATACCATCACCATCATTGTGGCCAGCATCAACACCGAGCGTCAGTCGGCCCAGCACTTTTTGTTGCAGCTGCACAACACATTGGAGCAGGTGCAAAAATCGCTGGTTTCCTCACTCAGCCAATCCAGCAGCCTGCATGCCAAACTCAGTCAGCTCAATGCACAGCTCGAGCTGAAAATCGATGCCTTTGGCAAAGACAGTAAAAATGCTACCAGCCTGGATCAACTAAAAAGCCTGGTCAATGAGCGTCTAAGCGAGATCACAGCGTCACTGGCGGAAAAAGAGCAACTGGAAAAGCAAGAACGCGATCTGATGCTCAACTCACTCAAAGCAATGGAACATCGCTTGATTGAGCTGGAATCCGAAGCCCAACAATTCCAGAAAAAACTGGCGGAGCAAAAATTCCGCAGTCTGCAAGATGCTTTAACCGAAATCCCCAACCGGGCAGCTTTTGATGAACGCTTTCAATTGGAGCTCAAACGCTACCAACGCTATGGCACCCCGCTTTGTGTGGCTCTTGGCGATGTCGATCACTTTAAAAGCATCAATGACAACTATGGCCACAGCGCCGGCGACAAGACCCTGAAAGTCATCGCCAAAGCCTTGAAGCAAAGTCTGCGTGAAACCGACTTTATCGCCCGTTATGGTGGCGAAGAGTTTGTTATTTTATTTCCGGAAACACAGCTTAGTGAGCTGGAAAAACCGCTGAACAACCTGCGGGAAAAAATTAAGAAAATTCCATTCAAATTCAAAAATAAACGAGTCCCTATTACCCTGTCTTTCGGTGCGACTGAACTGGTGAATCACGATAATGTGCAGGCAGCCTTTGACCGCGCCGATGAAGCCTTGTACGAAGCCAAACACGCTGGCAGGGATCGGGTGGTATTAAAACCCAAAGCCTAGGGATCGGGGAGTCATTCATGCATGTGCAGTTAAACCCTGTTGGCTCAATGAGCCTGTTGTCGCAGCTGGAAGTAGACCGGCTAAAACAAACCACCAACAAAGAAGCCTTTCAGTTGTTTCGCAACTGCTGTCTGGCGGTGTTAAATGTCGGTAGCCACACCGACAGCTCAGCCGAAATTTACCAGCAGTTTCAGGATTTTTCCGTCAACCTGATCAGCCGCGAACGGGGCATTAAAATCGAGCTGTTTAATCCTCCACAGGATGCCTTTGTCGATGGGCAAATTATCCGTGGTATTCATGAACATCTGTTTGCGGTGTTGCGCGACATCCTGTTCTACCACACCCAGCTTAAAGTCAACGCCAACCGTTTAGACTTAGCCAACAGCGCACACATCACCCACAGTGTGTTTGATATCTTGCGCAACGCACAAGTGCTGGGCTGCACCACTGAGCCCAACATGATTGTCTGCTGGGGCGGCCACTCCATTCGGGAAAAAGAGTACCAGTACACCAAAGACGTGGGTTATCAGCTGGGACTGCGTGGCCTGAATATCTGTACCGGCTGTGGCCCCGGCGCGATGAAAGGGCCGATGAAAGGCGCCACCATTGGCCACAACAAACAACGGATCAGCCAGGGCCGTTACCTGGGTCTGACCGAGCCCAGCATCATCGCAGCAGAGCCACCCAATCCTATTGTTAATGAGCTGGTGATCTTACCCGATATCGAAAAGCGGCTGGAAGCCTTTGTCCGGGTGGCCCATGGCATCATTATTTTCCCGGGTGGGGCCGGCACCGCCGAAGAGCTGCTCTATCTGCTGGGCATTATGCTGCACGACGACAACAAGGCGCAGAAGCTGCCGGTGATTCTGACCGGGCCCAAAAGCAGCGAAGCCTACTTCGAAGAAATCATTCACTTTATCGAGCACACTTTGGGGCAAGAAGCGCTGGATCTGATCCAGGTCATCATTGACGATCCGGTGGCGGTTGCCCAGGCATTAAAAGCCGGTTGCCAGGAGGTCCGCAGCTACCGCCGGGATGCAGGGGATGCGTACCACTTTAACTGGACCCTTAAAATCGAGAAAGAGTTTCAGCAACCATTTGTCCCGAACCATACCAATATGGCCGCATTGGACTTGCACCGCCAGCAAGATACCGCGACACTGGCAGCAAATTTACGGCGTGCTTTTTCCGGCATTGTCGCCGGCAATGTCAAAGATGAGGGCATTCGTGCCATTGCGGAACATGGTCCTTTTTTACTCAGTGGCGAGGCAGAGCTGATGCGGATGATGGACAAGTTGTTGCAAGCCTTTGTTGAGCAAGGCCGGATGAAGCTACCGGGCAGCACCTACGAACCCTGCTACAGGATTTTACAATAAGTCATGACTCATCTGGTGTTGATAGATGCAATGAACCTGATCCGGAGGCTCTACGCTGTGCAGGAGCGTCCTTATCAGCCTTTGCCTGATCAACTGACCGAAGCCACCCGTCAGCAGATCATTCAAAACACCACTCAGGCTCTGGACAAAGCCCTGCTCAGCATCGTTAAACACTGTCAGCCCAGCCATCTGTTGCTGGTGTTTGACAGCAGTAGCAGTCAGCCCACCTGGCGGCATCAGCTCTACCCCGATTACAAAGCCAACCGCAGTCCGATGCCCGCTTTGTTGCAGCAGGCCTTGCCCGGCTTGCTGCGTCATATGGAAAGCTCGGGCATCAGCAGTTACCAGCAGAATGGTTTTGAAGCCGATGACATCATTGCTTCGCTCGCCAGTAAAATGCGCCAACATCAACAAGAGGTTACGGTGGTCTCCACCGACAAAGGGTACTTCCCGTTACTGGATAGCGGCGTCCGGCTGTACGATCACTTTAAGCGGGAGTGGCCAGATGCCAACTATGTTCAGCAGAAGTTTGGCGTTGCTCCCCACCGCTTAATTCGCTATTGGAGTCTGGTGGGAGACAATACCAATCATATCCCCGGTGTTGCCGGCATCGGGCCCAAAACAGCGGTCGAGATCCTGCAGCTGGGCGATACCTTCAGCGCCATCATGCAACACCCGGATTGCCCGAAAGCAGTGCGCAGCAAACTGGCCGAGCACAAAGAAGCCATCCAGTGCTTTTTGCAGTTGTTTCAGCCTCGCTGTGATCTGGAGCTGGGATTGAACCTGCAGCAATTGCGCTACCCGAAATCTGAGGCCGCCCATGCTTAGGATCCTGGCTCTG
>SKGJ01000285.1 GCA_007117525.1 Alkalimonas sp. | reverse complement strand
TTCCGTCTATGCGTCCCGGGTTGCGATGGGCACCAAGCTTGGTGAAAAAATCAAACGGGAATGGGCTCATTTGGACATCGATGTGGTGATCCCAATTCCTGAAACCAGCAACGATGCAGCCTTGCAAATTGCGCATGAGCTGGGTTTGCCTTACCGACAGGGCTTTGTGAAAAACCGCTACATCGGCCGCACCTTTATTATGCCGGGCCAGGTCGAACGAAAAAAATCCGTTCGCCGCAAACTCAATGCCATTCAGCAGGAGTTTAAAGGCAAGAATGTGCTGCTGGTGGATGACTCCATTGTGCGTGGTACTACCTCCGAGCAAATCATCGAAATGGCCAGAGATGCGGGTGCGAAAAAGGTGTACTTTGCTTCTGCCGCTCCTGAAGTCCGCTTCCCAAATGTCTATGGCATCGATATGCCATCGGCCAACGAACTGATTGCACATGGTCACGATGTTGACAGCATTTGCCAGAACATCGGCGCTGATGGCTTAATTTTTCAGTCGATTGAGGATTTGATTGCGGCTGTACGCTCGGTCAATCCGGACATCAAGCGTTTTGAGACCTCGGTGTTTGATGGCGTTTATGTGACCAACGACATCGATCAAGACTACCTGAACCGCCTGGACCAGCAGCGCAGTGACGGTGCTAAGACCCGCAATGCCGCCATGGCCATGGCGACCAACCTGGAAACCTACAACGAAGCGGATTAGAGCACTAACTTAATCCCATCAACTTGCGGGTATGAGGATGTTGCGGCCGATCGAGCAGTTGCTCGGTCGGCCCTTCTTCCACCACCCGCCCATCCTGCAGTACCAGACAATGATCGCTGATGTGCCGAACCAACCGCAGGTTCTTGCTGATCAGCAAGTAAGACAAGCCTTGCTGTTGCTGCAGCTCAAGCAGCAAATTGACAATTTGTGCCCGTACAGTCGGATCCAGCACGGTCAGAGCTTCGTCCAGAATTAAAATTTTCGGCTCCAGAATCAACGCCCGGGCCAGCGCTACCCGTTGCAACTGGCCTGCGGAAAACATATGCGGGAAGAAGTTGATGTGCTCATCCAACAAGCCGGTTTGCTGCAAGCTTTGTAAAATGCGTTGCTGTCGTTGCTGACGATCGAGCACCGTGCTAAATCGCAGCACATCATCCAGCATAGCGCCTACTTTTTGGCTGGGGTTTAATGCTCGTTCGGCATCTTGAAACATGTAGCGGATTACATGGTTGTATTTGCGGTAGTTGGACAAGGTCACTGCCTGGCCACTTAAACGTATTTCACCATCATCAGGCTGCTCAATGCCCACCAGCATCTTGGCCAGGGTGCTTTTGCCCGAACCGGTTTCACCCACCACGGCCAATGTCTGGCCAGCGCTTAGCGTAAAGTTGATGTGATCCAATGCCTGAACGCGGGTTTGACGAAACAACCCCAGTTGTTTGCGGTAGCTCTTACACAATTCTACCACTTGCAGCAAATGGCTCATCGTGGCTCCTTGTACTGCAATGGGAAATGGCAGCTGAAATAGTGGTGCTGCTTGCGTTCCAAAACCGGGGTATGAACACACTCTTTGCGGGCATTGGGACAACGAGGGCCAAGCCGACAGCCGACGGGTAAATGCTGTAGGGTCGGGATGCTGCCGGGCAACGCAAACAGTGGTTTTTTCGGCTGCAAGTCCGGTTGAAACTCAGGCACACTTTTAATCAGTGCATCGGTATAAGGGTGCAGAGGCTGCGCCAGTACTCTGGCCGTATCGCCGGACTCTACCAGTTGACCGCAATACAGCACCGACAAACGGTGGGTGTACCGGGCGATGCTGTCGAGCTCATTGCTGATTAGTAAGACCGACATGCCCTTTAACTGGTTTAGACTGCCCATCAAGCGGAATAGCTGCGCCTGAGTCGAGGCTTCCAATGCTGTGGTCGGCTCATCGGCAATCAAGAGTTTAGGGCTCTTGGCAATGGCCATGGCGATCATTACCTTCTGGCAGACCCCTTCCGATAACTGGTAAGGGTAGCTGTCCAGCACGGCCTGGTGCTCTTTGATCCCTACCTTGTGCAGCAAAGCGATGGCTTTTTTGCGCTTGTGCCGTCCCTTGGTCCACCAGTTTCCCGGCAAGCCATCGGTCGGTATGGATTCATGCAATTGCTCGGCGATGGTTGCGGTTGGGTCCAGGCATTTGCTGGGCTCTTGATAAATCATCGCAATATCACGGCCAATGATGCGGCGCTGCTGGTCAAAAGGCAGTTGCAACAAATCCTCACCACGCCAGTGAAAGCGGTCGGCTTTAATGCGCCAGCGTTGATTTAACACCGCAACGATGGCTTTGGCAATCAGGCTTTTGCCCGAGCCGGATTCGCCGACCAGGCCTCGGATCTCACCCTCCCGCAGGCTGAGACTGACCCGGTCAACGGCGCGGATCAAGCCCTGACTGGTTTCCAGCTCCAGCGTCAGATTTCGAATATCCAGCAGTACCATCAGCTTTCCTGTCGTTTACGCATGGCGGTTCTAAGGCCATCTGACACCAGATTGACGCTTAGCACGGCCACAAAAATCAGCAAGCCTGGCAGCGCGATGCTCCAGGGAGATAAATAGATTAAATCCAGCGCTTCAGCCACCATCAGCCCCCATTCGGCCGCAGGCGATTGGGCCCCTAAACCTAGAAATCCCAAAGCCGCGATGTCCAAAATGGCGGTCGAGAGTGCCATGCTAAAGAGCACGGTCAACTGCTCCCAGGTATTGGGAAGAATCACATAGCGCAAAATTTGCCAGTTGTTGGCGCCATCCAGCCGGTAGGCAATAACATAGTCCTGCTCCAGCTGTTGCAGGATGCTGTTGCGGATCCCATGGACAAACTGAGGCAGCAGCGCCAGCATAATGGCCCAAATGGTATTGACTAAACCAGGCCCTAAAATGGCAACAATGATAATGGCCAGCAACAAGGATGGGATGGTGAGAGCCAGATCCAGCACATGATTAAAGGCACTGGCTCTAAACCCTTTGCTCATGCCTGCCAGCACTCCCAGCATGAAGCCAAGCAGCAAAGCCCCCAGAGCCGTAATAAACGCAATGCCAAAGGTGTAACTGGCGCCCTTAACCAAGCGGGAAAACTGGTCCCGGCCCAGGTCGTCGGTGCCAAGCAGATAGCGGACATCACCGGCATCATCCCAGGAGGGGGGAAGCAGCACTGCATTGGGGTTTTGCAGATAAGGATCATAAGGCGTGATCAGTGGGCCAAATACTGCGATTAAGGCAAAAAAGCCAAACAGAATTAAACCCAGCACCGCAGCGTGCTGTTGCCGAAAACTATGCCAGAGCTGACTCAGTGGCCCAAGCTCATCTTTTTGTTGCAACCATTGAAACTTAGCCATGGAGCTGCTTCCTTGCCAGTGGGTTGAGCAGGGTGTAGAGAATATCCAGCAGAATATTCACCAGAATCACCAGACTGGATATGACCAGCAGCCCTCCCTGGATCGCAGGGTAATTGCGTTGGTTGATGCTATCAAGCAGCCATAAACCAATGCCAGGCCAGGAAAAAATCAGTTCGGTGATCATGGCCAGAGTGACCAGGGTGCTAAATTGCAAACCCAGCTGACGCAGTACTGGCAGAATGGCATTGCGCAGGCCATGTCGGTACAGTACCTGACTGCGGCTCAGGCCTTTGGCTCTGGCGGTTTTAATGTAGCTTTGTTGCCAGACAGACAACATGGCGTCGCGGGTAAAGCGAATCATCACCGTCGTCGGGTAGGTCGCCAGCACAAAAGCGGGCAGCCATAAATGGCGGATGGCGTCCTGCAGAGCGGCCTGCCAATAGGTTTGGCCAGACATCAGAATATCCGGCAGCATAAAGCCGGTTGTCACGGGGATTTCGTACAGCACACTGATCCGGCCCGAGGTTGGCAGCCAACCAAGACCGATGCTGAACAGCATGATCATCAACAAAGCCCACCAGAATATTGGCAGCGAATAGCCCAGTAAGGCAATGCTGGAGATGGCGCGGCCGGTCCAGTGATTTGCTTTAATGGCGGCGATCAGCCCGAGGGGCACGCCCAGCACAAATGAAATAAACAGAGCGTAGCTCACCAACTCCAGAGTTGCAGGAAATACCCGGATAATTTCGTGCAGCACAGGTTGCTGACTGGCCAGGGATAAGCCCCAATCGCCCTGCAGGATGCGTTGTAAAAATGCCAAGTATTGCTGCAAATAGCCCTGCTCCAAGCGGTATTGTTGCACCAGTACTGGCAACAGCTCATCATCGGGTTGGCTTATGCCGCTGAAGTTGACCAGAGGATCGCCTGGAAACAAGTGGCCCAGACTGAAAGCAAAACACGTCAGGGCAAAAAAAACAAAGGACAGCAAAAATAAACGTCGGATCAGATAGTGCCAGATCATGGAGCGACCTCAGGCTGACGTAAAAAGGCTCCGGAGAGATCAATGCCGCCATAGGGGTTCATGGTGATACCTCCCACCCGGGCATTGATGGCTTGGAAGCGTTTGCCATGGGCCAGTGGCAGCAGTGGCAAGTG
>SKGJ01000107.1 GCA_007117525.1 Alkalimonas sp. | reverse complement strand
CATCCGCCGTCACCAGGCTGATAAAGTTGGCCTGACTGGCCTTGTCTTGCAGCAACACCGACTTGACCAGCCGCTCATTGCTGTCTTTGGCATCGGCTGGCAGCCAGCGATCATCGGCCAGGGTAATGGTGATTTTGTGCCACGGCAGCTCGGTGCTAGCCAGTTGTGCAAACAAGGCCTGCGGCGTACGGCCACCGGAGACCGCCAAAAAGGCATGACCACGCTCAGCTACCGCCTCGGATAAAATGGCTATCAAGCGCTTGGCAAAGTCGGCATTCAGGGCGGCACTGTGTTCAAAACGGTGAAATTGCATCAAAAGCTCCTATTCGTCCCAGTTGCGATCATCGCGGGCCAGCAATGAAATGGCCGACACCGGCCCCCAGCTGCCAGCCTGATAACTTTTCGGTGGCTCGCCAGTGGCCTTCCAGGCATCAAGGATGCCATCGACCCAGCGCCAGGCATGCTCGACTTCATCACGACGTACGAAGAGGTATTGATTGCCTAACATGGCTTCGAGCAACAGCCGCTCGTAGGCATCGGCAATGCGCTTCGAACTGAAAGTTTCATCAAAGCTCAAATCAAGCTTGGTCTGGCGCAATTGCATGCTCTCACCCAGCCCCGGGATTTTGTTCATCACCTGCACTTCGACCCCTTCATCGGGTTGCAGGCGAATAATCAGTTTGTTGGCGGGCAGCTGTTTGTAAGTTTCGTGGAAAATATTGTGCGGCTGCGGCTTGAAGCTGATCACCACCTCGCTGCGTTTTTCCGGCATCCGCTTGCCGGTACGCAAATAAAAGGGAACACCAGCCCAGCGCCAGTTGTCGATATCGACTTTTATCGCGACAAAAGTCTCGGTGCTGCTGTTGCTGCGCGCGCCCTCTTCATCCAGGTAGCCTGGCACAGCGCCTCCGGCCACATAGCCACCTGTGTACTGGCCACGCACGGTTTTATCGTGCACATTGCTGATGTCGATGGGTCGCAAGGCTTTTAATACCTTGAGCTTCTCATCCCGAATGCTGTCGGCATCCAGCCGGGCTGGCGGCTCCATCGCGATCAGCGTTAACACTTGCAGCAAATGATTCTGCACCATGTCGCGCATCTGGCCGGCATCGTCGTAGTAACTCCAGCGCCCTTCGACACCAACCTCTTCGGCCACGGTAATTTGCACATGGTCGATGGCATTGTGATCCCAGTTGGAGGCAAAAATGGCATTGGCAAAGCGCAGTGCCAACAGGTTCAGCACTGTCTCTTTGCCCAGGTAGTGGTCAATCCGATACACCTGAGACTCGGCAAAGTACTGCGCAACCTGTTCATTGATTTGGCGCGAAGATTCCAGATCATGGCCAATGGGTTTTTCCAGTACCACACGTGCCGGCTCATCCGCCAGACCTGCAGAGTGCAGACCCGCGCAAATTAATGGAAACAGCGCCGGCGGGGTCGCAAAATAACTGACCGGAATGCGCTGCGTCGCATCCACCACAGTGGTGAGCTTTTGATAGTCTGCGGCGGAGGATAAGTCCAGCTGAACATAATGCAGCCGCTGTTCAAAGCGTTGCCAAACAGCTTCATCAATGGGCTCTTTCTTAATAAACTTTTCCAGGTTGGTCCGCACCAACTGCTGATAAGCGGTTTGATCCAGCTCATCCCTTGCTATGCCAACAACCCGGCTGTCATCGTGCATTAATCCGGCTTTTTCCAACTGATACAAAGCAGGCAGTAATTTACGGCGAGCCAGATCGCCCTTGGTGCCAAACAACAGAAGATCACAGGCTTTTGCGGCAGATGACATAATGGAGTCCCATGCTAAAGATGTAATTTTACAACAACAGCCGCATACTAGCGCAGCGTTTTGCCGTTGTAAACCCGACTTATTGTAATTTAATTACAAATATGCTTAAGTGACTTTATTATACCCGCAGTTGACCAGCTAAGATGGGTTTTATGCCGACAACTGTGGTAAAATAAATACTTTTCTGTAACCGGCTTTGGATGTATAACAACATTCATTACATCGCGATTGACGGTTAGGTCGATTACTCAGGAAGCATCGAATGAATGTCCTTGAAAAAATAGTAAATAGCGTGGCCAACTTCAGTAAGTCTGAACGCAAAGTCGCTGAAGTGATCCTGGCTAATCCGCAAACGACCATTCATAGCAGTATAGCTGCTCTGGCCAAGATGGCGGATGTCAGTGAGCCGACGGTCAATCGCTTTTGCCGTCGACTTGATACCAAAGGTTTCCCAGACTTTAAACTGCATTTGGCGCAGAGCCTGGCCAATGGCACCCCTTACGTCAATCGGCACGTGGAAGAAGAAGACGGGCCCGAGGCCTATACGGCCAAAATCTTTGAGTCCACCATGGCAGCGCTAGACTCCGCTCGCCACAATGTCGACATCAATGCCATTAATCGGGCAGTCGATGTGTTGACACAAGCCAAGAAGATTTCTTTCTTTGGCCTTGGCGCCTCAGCGTCGGTGGCCCACGATGCCCAGAACAAGTTCTTCCGCTTCAATGTGCCTGTGGTCTGTTTCGATGACATTGTGATGCAGCGCATGTCCGCCATTAACAGCGCGGAAGGCGATGTCGTAGTGTGCATCAGCCATACCGGCCGCACAAAAAATCTATGCGATATTGCGGCCATTGCCCGTGAAAACGACGCCACCGTGATAGGGGTGACCGCTTACGACAGCCCGCTGGCGCGCGAGTGCACCCTGGTGCTGTCACTGGATGTGCCGGAAGATACCGACATGTACATGCCAATGGCGTCGCGCGTCGCCCAGCTGGTACTGATTGATATTCTGGCCACTGGCTTTACCTTGCGGCGTGGCTCTAAATTCCGTGAAAACCTGAAAAAGGTCAAAGACAGCCTGCGTGGCTCTCGCTTTGAGAAAAAAGATAGTCCAGCCTAGGGCGTGTTGACCTTAGCCACAACGACAGCCGAACAGTGGTCTGCTGTCGTTATTTATTTTCCTTCCGACGCTGTATTCTGTAATAAAATTACATTACACTAGGCATCACTAGCCTTCCTCTTCTATTCAGGAGCCATTGATGCCAAGAAGAACTAAAATCGTAGCCACCCTGGGGCCGGCGACCAATACTGAAGCAGCTATTGAGCAACTGATCCGCAAGGGCGCGACGGTTTTCCGCTTTAACTTCTCGCACGGCACTGCCGACGACCATCGACAACGTGCAGCCATGGTGCGCAGTGCTGCCAGCAAAACCGGCACCCATGTCGCCATTCTCGGCGATTTGCAAGGCCCCAAAATTCGTGTCTCAACCTTTGCCGATGGCGCTGTGGTACTGCAACAGGATCAAGCTTTTACGTTGGATGCCTCTTTACCCAAGGGGGCTGGTACCCTTGAGCAGGTCGGCATCGACTACAAAGAGCTGCCGCAGGATGTTCAGCCAGGGGATGTGCTGTTGCTGGACGATGGCCGTATTCAGCTGCAAGTCACGGGCGTCGATGGCAGCAAAGTGCATACCCGGGTCACCGTGGCTGGCAAGCTGAGCAACAACAAAGGCATCAATCGCCAGGGTGGCGGCTTGACCGCCCCTGCCCTGACCGAAAAAGACAAAAATGACATCAAGCTGGCTGCGGAAATCGATGTCGATTACCTGGCGGTTTCCTTCCCACGCTGTGGTGACGATTTGCGGCTGGCGCGTGAACTGGCGAAAGAAGCCGGCTCCGAGGCCCGGATTATGGCCAAAGTTGAGCGGGCAGAAGCCGTTGCTGATAACGCTACCCTGGATGACATCATTCTGGCTTCCGACGCTGTGATGGTCGCGCGTGGCGATCTTGGGGTTGAGATTGGCGATGCCGAATTGGTCGGCCAGCAAAAACGCATTATCGCCCGTAGCCGTCAATTAAATCGCATTGTGATTACCGCCACACAAATGATGGAATCGATGATCGAAAGCCCGATGCCAACCCGGGCCGAGGTGATGGATGTGGCCAATGCGGTGCTCGATGGCACCGATGCAGTGATGCTGTCGGCAGAAACTGCCGCTGGCGCCTATCCTGCTGAAACTGTCGATGCCATGGCACGGGTCTGTATTGGTGCCGAGAAACATCCCAGCATTAAAGTGTCTAAACACCGGCTCGACGAGACCTTCAGTGAGGTCAGTGAAACCGTTGCCATGTCGGCCATGTATGCTGCCAACCACCTGCCAGGCATCAAAGCCATCATTGCTCTGACGGAATCGGGCTACACTGCCAAGCTGATGTCGCGCATCACTTCGACCCAGCCCATCTATGCTCTGTCGCGTCATGAAAAAACGCTGAACAAACTGGCGTTGTACCGGGGCGTCTATCCGGCATTCTTTGATACCCGGACCATCCCGGCGCAAGAGCTGGCCAACAGCGCCATTCAATGCATCGCAGCCAAGGCTGAGCTAAAGAGTGGCGACCTGGTGATTCTGACCCATGGCGATCAGATGGAAACCATTGGCGCGTCCAATACCTGCAAAATTGTTCAGGTTAAATAGCCGTCCTAGGGTCAAAACACCCTAAGCGCCTTCAATT
>SKGJ01000083.1 GCA_007117525.1 Alkalimonas sp. | reverse complement strand
TGGGGGAAGGGAACGTCAGCCCCGGACCCACCTCGGGTAAATAGATTGGCACCTGCTATCAGTTATTCAGGGCATCCAGGTAGCGCTCAGCATCCAGCGCAGCCATGCAGCCACTGCCGGCAGAGGTAATGGCTTGACGATAAATATGATCCATCACATCGCCTGCGGCAAAGACGCCTTCAATGCTGGTTTGAGTGGCATTGCCCTCGGTGCCGGACTGGACTTTCAGGTAGCCATTGTGCATCTCCAGCTGGCCGGCAAAAATGTCGGTATTGGGCTTGTGACCAATGGCAATAAAGACACCTTGCACATCCAGTTGGGTTGGCGCTTCGCCTTTGCTTGACTTCAAACGGACACCGGTCACGCCCATCTCATCGCCGAGCACTTCGTCCAGCTCGCGGTGCAAGTGCAAAATAATGTTGCCACTTTCGACTTTTTTCATCAAACGGTCGATCAGGATTTTTTCTGAGCGGAAGCTGTCACGGCGGTGCACCAGATGCACTTCGGCCGCAATGTTGGATAAATACAAAGCTTCCTCCACCGCAGTGTTGCCACCACCAACCACCACCACTTTTTGGTTGCGGTAGAAAAAACCATCGCAGGTGGCGCAAGCGGAAACACCACGGCCACTGTAGGCTTGCTCGGATTCAAGCCCCAGGTACTTGGCTGAGGCGCCGGTGCAGATAATCAGAGCGTCGCAGCTGTAAGTTCCATTGTCCCCTTGCAAGGTAAAAGGGCGCTGCTTCAGATTAACCGTATGGATGTGGTCAAAAACAATCTCTGTTTCAAAGGTTTCCGCGTGCTCTTTCATTCGCTCCATCAGAGCAGGACCGGTCAGTCCATGTGGGTCGCCAGGCCAGTTTTCGACTTCGGTGGTGGTGGTCAGCTGACCACCTTGTTGCATGCCGGTAATCAGCACGGGTTTCAGGTTAGCACGGGCGGCGTAGACGGCGGCGGTATAGCCCGCAGGGCCGGAGCCGAGGATAAGCAGTTGATTGTGTTTGATCTCTGACATCAGAGTACTCCATGGTTGATGTTTTTTGTGATATGGGACCGATTCTACGGAAAGGCAAGCCTGAGCGAAAGACTTGGGCAGCAATTCAGTTTCAGGCAGGATTCTTTTGACGACCTTACTGCATCCGATTAAAGTGAACCTATTCGAGGTTTGAAAGGATGCCCTCATTGAACCCGCTTATCGCGCTACTTTTGCTCATCGGCAGTTTGTTACCGGCGCTGGCTGCACCTGCTGTCTATAGTATTGGCATTGATGATGGTTTGCCCAACGCGACCATCTATTCGATCGCACAGGATGAGCAGGGCTATATCTGGCTGGGAACAACTGATTCTGGTTTATTGCGCTTTGATGGCTACCGGTTTATGCCGGTGCCGGTGTTAACCCAAGAGGAAGCCAAAACCGAGCCTTTCACCGATGTGGGGGTTTTGCTGATTGACCGTCAGCAACGTGTCTGGGCAGGGCTCTGGGGGCAGGGGTTGAGCCGGCTGGATTTTTCAGGTGAGGGTCTAACTCGGTTTTTGCAACAGGGTTATCAGGTCCAGGCACTGCTCGAAACAGATGATGGCAGCATCTGGGTGGGGACCACCCGAGGCTTGTTTCGGATTGGGCTCGATGACCAGCTGCAGCGAATAGGTGCTAGCGACAGTTCACAGCCGCTGCTGCATCAGCGGGTATGGAGCCTTGCCAAGGGTGAGACCGGCAGCCTTTGGATAGGTACCAGTCAGGGAGTCCACCTTTGGCATCCGCAGGATGGCTTGCAGCCAGGTCGATCACTGTATGCAACCACGACCATGAGTCGACAAAACGAAGCACGTGCTTTGCATTATGGTCATCAGCGGCTTTGGGTGGGCTCCCGTCAGGGCTTGTTGTCGTTTGATCCTGCCAGTTGGCAGCGGCAACACCACCCGGTTCCGGGCGAGGGCAGCAGCGATTTTCCACCAATTATCAATAGCCTGTATCCTGTAGCCAATGAGCAACTGCTGCTTGGCAGCTACGAAGGGGTGTTCCGTTACGACTTCAGTGCGCAAGACTATTCATTGTTTCGTCAACAAAGTGCTTTGCTGCCAAGCCTGAATGTACGCAGTATTTTAGTCGATCGCAGTGGTTTGTTTTGGGCCGGGACTCGCGACAGTGGTTTATTTTATACCCGTTTTTCCCGCAGTGCTTTTAGTGAGGTCGCTTTGAGCTCACTGGCTGAATGGCAGCGCCGGTTCGAGTTGTCGGTCAGTAGCGTGGATGCCAGTCAGCCAGAGACTCTGTGGTTTGGTACCTCGGAGCGACTTTACCGCAAAGACAAAGGTTCGGGGCAAATCCACAGTTATGAAACGGCCGGCCGGGTCAATCGCATTGCCCGCTCCGATTCTGGCCAGACTTTTTTGGCCACCGATGCTGGGCTGTATCGCTACAACACAGCGCAGGATAAACTGGAGCATTATCGGCCCCCTTTTACCAAGCTGGACAGCACGCCCATTATCCGGGAAATGGTTTTGCTGCCAGATGGCCAGGCGTGGTTTGGCCTCTGGGGGCAGGGCGTGGTGTATTACAACAGCGGCACTGGCCAGTCTCGGCATTTTAGTCAGGATTTTCAGCAGCAGCGTGCCAACGAGGTGGTACAGGCCATGTTCGCACTGCCCGATGGCCGGGTTTGGGTGGGAACCCGTTACAGCGGCTTGTATCTGCTTGACGCCGAGCTGGGGGTGGTGCAGCAACTGAACACCGGCAATAATCGCTGGTTGCCATCGGATACCATTCAATGCCTGGCACAGGATGCGCAGCAGCGCTTAATTATTTGCACCAATCGCGGCACTTTGCTGTGGCAGCCAGCTGATGACAGTTTCAAAGTGCTGTACGCTTCCGATGGGCTGGCCAGTGATCACATGCTGGGTGCCTTGCATCATGACAATCGCAGCTGGATGTTAAGTGCACAAGGTTTGAGTTTGCTCAGTGATGAGTTTGACCACCCGGTCACCTTTACACGCAAAGATGGGTTGGCGTCAACCGAGCTCAATGCCGGAGCGATCTCAGTGGCTCCGGATGGCAGCCTTTACATTGGTTCTTTGTCAGGGTTAACCAAAGTAGAGCCAAAGCAACTCTGGGTAAATCAGCATTTGCCTAAGCCTGTGATTACGGCAGTGCGCATTGATCATGGTTCATTGCAGCCGTGGCTCGACGCTCAGCCAACACCATTGTTGCAGTTATCGCCAGCACAAAGCAGTCTGGAGCTGCACTTTTCTGCGATGGACTTTCATGATGTCAGCAGAAATCAGTATCGATTCCGTTTAGAGGGCTATGATCAGGACTGGCTATACAGCAGCGACCGCGCCAGTGCGCTTTACGCCAACCTGCCGCCAGGGCGTTATACCTTTCAGGTGATGGCCACCAACAACCATGGTGTTATTTCTGAACCAGTGAATGCCTTGCTGCTTGAAGTGTTACCGCGTTGGTGGCAACGGGCGGGCTACCAGCTGTTGCTGCTTGCGGCATTAGCTGCCTTGATTTTACTGGCGCACAATTACCGTTTAAAGCACATTCGACAGGTCAACCGGCTGTTGCAGCAGTCGGTGCAGGAAAAAGGTAAAGCCCAGCTGATCCTGGAATCCAAAGTCGCTGAGCGCACCAAAGCCTTGGAGCAAAGTTCGGCAGCATTGTCTTTGCGAACCCGTCAATTGGAAAAAAGCCTGGCTCAGCTCTCGAGCAGCAACAGCCGCTTGCAACAGCTAAACCAAGTAAAAGACGATTTCATTTCTACCGTCAGCCATGAGTTACGCACGCCATTAACCTCCATTCGTGGTGCCTTATCGCTGGTGAAAAATCAGGTGATCACGCCGGAGCAACCGGCCTACCAAGAGCTGGTCACTACTGCATTGCACAACAGTGAGCGTTTATCCGAACTCATTAATGATTTGCTGGATGTGCAAAAGTTTGCTGCCGGCAAGATGCAACTGAAGTCGGAGGTTGTCGCCATTCAGCCGTTGATCCATGAAGCCATTCAGGGCATGTCCGAGTATGGACGTCGTTTTGACGTCTCGGTGCATTTTGAGCCTTCCGAACGCAACGAGAAAGTGCTTGGTGATGCACTGCGTTTAAGGCAGGTGCTGGATAATTTACTTTCCAATGCCATCAAGTTTTCGCCTGCAGGCCGTCAGGTTCAGGTGAGTTTGCAAAGCGATGCCCAGGGGGTGCAAGTGCGTGTCACAGATCAAGGTACTGGTATTCCTGAGCATTTTAAGGATCGGTTGTTTGAAAAGTTTTCGCAGGCGGATGCATCGAACAGTAAAAAAGTTCAGGGGACAGGTCTTGGCTTGTTGATTTGCAAAAGCATTGTTGAAGCATTGGGCGGTGAGATTGGCTTCGAAGACAATCAGCCGACAGGGGCCTGTTTTTGGTTTAGGTTACCTATGGTTGCTGAAGGTAACGCTAATTAACAAATCACCGCATGAATAGGGACAATGTCATTTTTTTATCATGAATTTGTAGTGTTTTGGGCTTTGTTTTTACCCTGACCTAAATGTTAGTTTGT
>SKGJ01000050.1 GCA_007117525.1 Alkalimonas sp. | reverse complement strand
TATCTTCCGGGATACTGGTGTTGTGAAAGTCTAGATGAATGCGGCCACCATGCTCGGAGACATTGACTGCAGCGGCATTGTTCCGCAAGAACACTAAGACACGTCCCTCGCCACGCTCGCCCCGACGAAAATCAATGGCCTGAATGCTATTCAAAGTTCGTGGTTTAATTTCATTATCGTGCCTTGGTGCTGCCTCGCTACGCGCATCTTTCAGATGAAGGAAAAAGCTACTGCCTTCCTGCCGGGTTTGATACGGGTTCAGTTGCTCCAGATACACTACAATTCGGGCGACGCCATCGTCTTCGAAAGCATTGATGGTTTTTATACCCGCACGGCCAACCTCAATGTTGGCGAGTGCTTGATCAATTTGCCCTTGCTGGAACAGCAACTCGATACGAGCAGGCTGATTGAAGACCTGCACTTCAGGCTCCTGTCGCACAGAGCGATCGAAGACAAACTCGAGCTCAGTTTCTCCACTCATCAAAGGGCTGTAACGCACATCATGCAGAACTGGCCCGGCTGTAGCTGGTAAGCTTAGCAACAAGGTCAGGGTCATCGCCATATAGATGGCATATGTCACATGGCTTTTCATTGTTTTAGTCATCGTATCCATCATGCATTACACACCTGTTAATTAGCAGATCCAGCCATCTGCAACGTTGTTGTTCTTTCCTGCCAGCAACCGGCACCATCGGGAATCATTTCAAGTAGCTCGACATGGGTCGGCGTAACTCGCTGCACCTTGCCATGGTACAGCCCCATGTAATGGCCAGAGGTTACCCGATGCAAAGTTTGATCATCCGCCTGAATCAGCGCCCAAAGCTGGGTACTATCACCCAAAGTACCGCGCATCACCAGGTTATCCAGTGCAAAGCTTTCCAGCGGCTCACGGCGACGATTCGGATCAGGGTGCGGGCAATCCTGTTGCTGCACAAAGCGCTCTTCAATGGCTTCACGCCTTGGCAAAGTAAAAGGGCTTCGTGCCTGATTGCTTTGGTACGCAATGTGTTGAAACTCGCGTAATTCAGGCAATGGCTCGATTCGTGTCCGGGTATTGGCTTTTACTTCTTCCTCAAACTGATGAATATCCGACAAATCATCAAAACATGCTGTCAGCATCAAGATGCTTGGAACCAACCATAACCACCTCATTGGTCAGCCTCCTTGTAACGGTATGTTTTCGCTACCACATTAAAGCGTAGTTGACCATTTTGCTCTGAGCTAATGGTGAAGTCATGCAAACTGACAATACGCGGCAATCGAGCAACTTCACTGACAAAATTACCAAATTGGTGATAACCACCAATTACCTCAATGCGAATGGGCAATTCGGTGTAGAACTCTTTCTCAATTTCCGGCATCCAGTTAATTCGCACAAAATTCAGCCCACTGGTGGTACCGATATAGGTAATGTCATCCAGCAATCCGGGAGTCTCGTGTGTCGCCGGCAATTGCTTCAACAAAAATGAAAACGTCTGTTCCATTTCTGCCATTTGCTGCTTGTATGGCTCCAAATTCACCGCCGAGGCATATTTCGTGCGGTATTCCTGACGCAGCTGAGCTTCCTGGCGCTGCGCCGCATTGAGATCATCAATCTTACTGCTTACCAACAAGTAGTGGCTAAGTGCAGCCACAGCGATAGCAAGCACCACTGCAAAAATAACTTTGACCACTGCTGGCCAGCTACCAATGTTGTCCAGGGTCAGTTCATTGACATCGATATTGGAGAAGTCCAGTTTAAAATCCAGCTTCATGGCGCTTCTCCTTGCATGGCATCGAACTCCTGAACCCGGACATGCATCTTGAAATCACTCAGCAACTGGTTACTGCGACCGGTTTCGATAAACTCGAGCAAAGGGTCGGACAACAGAGCAGAGTCCTCTACCAGGCGAATCATGTTAGCCAGACGATTGTTCGACTCACTGCGTCCATGGATTAAAATGGCATTATCACGCTTCTCGAGACTGGTCAGATAGACACCACTGGGCACAACCCGTACTACCTCATCCATGATTTGTGTCCCTTGATTCCGCCCCCCCTGCAGTTGGGCAATCAAACTCATCCGTTGCTGCAAGCTGTTTTTGGTTTCGTTCAAATCGCGTATCTCAGCAATTTGGCGGTTGAGTTTGTTTATTTCACCTTGCAAGTACTGATTGCGCTTTTGCTGACCTTCCAACCGGGCGCTGTAGATTGAACTGATGACAAACACCAGCATAAAGCTCATTAAAGCCACAGCTGACAATATAGTAATATACTGTTTTTGCTGCTCTTTTCTAGCTTCCTGACGCCAGGGCAATAAATTTATATGTGCCATGGTGAAAAACTCCTTAACGCAAGCCCGGCTGCGACCATTAACTGCGGTCCCTGGCGTTTTAACAAGTCTTTATCCACGGTACTGGCACAGGCCATCTCATGAAACGGCCGGGCTATCACAGTGTAAATACCCAGCTCATCGGTTAACAGCTTGTCGATTCCTTCCAGCAAAGCAGTACCACCTGAAATCACCAAATAATCGATACTTTCTTTACCACTGGTGGTCAGGTACATCTGAACACCACGCCGCACTTGCTGCAACAACATGGTTTGGAAAGGAGCCAGTACTTCAAAAGTATAGTTTGGAGGCAGGTCACCACTGACCTTGGCTTGCTCAGCTTCTTCGTAGCTTTTGTTGTAGTAGGACAAAATACTGCGGGTGTATTGCTCGCCACCAAAAACCTGATCGCGGGTGTAGAGTGTTTTGCCTTTTTCAATCACCGACAGCAGGGTCATGGTCGCACCGATATCCACCATGGCAACCACTTTGTCTTTGGCATCTTCTGGTAATTGCTGCATGCACAAAGTGGCCGAACGGCTCAGCGCATAACTTTCGACATCAATCACCTTGCTGGTGAAATTGCCCAGCTCAAGAGCTGCTACCCTGCTCTCCACGCTTTCGGTGCGGGCAGCGCTCAGCAAGACATTGACTTTGGAAGGATCGGATTCGTTGATATCCAACTTTTCGAAATCCATGCTGACTTCATTCAGCGGATAAGGGATCAAACTGTCTGCCTCGACTTCGATCTGACTTTCAAGTTCAGCATCGGTTAAGGCAACATCCATAAAAATGACTTTGCTGATAACGGTCGACCCTGACACAGCGGCGGCAGCATACTTGATCGAACGCGGAAATTTTTTCCGGATCTTACTCAGCACATTGCCAACAGCTTCGATGTCCTGAATTTCACGATCGGACATGGCACCTTTGGCCATCGGCTCGATGGCAAAAGCTTCAAGCTGGTATTTATCCTGCTGCTGACTCAATAGCACGGCTTTCACCGAGTGGGAGCCGATATCGATGCCTACCATCATTGGAGACTGCTTTTGGAACAGTTGTTTTATCATAGCAACACACAGCCGTAGTGATTACATTTGTTATTGTTATACAATGTAGCTTAGATCCTTTTTAAAGGAATAAAAAGAGTTTATTCAAAAACAAACGACTATATACTAGTAGTTTAGTGGAAAAATTGACAGTTGTAACAGAGGCGGATGGGTGTCCTGGCTTAAAAAAATACTGATTTTGTGCCTGATTGGGCTTGTTGTCGCCATCCTGGGGGTGGGCGCAGCTTACTGGTATGTGAAGGATGATCTGCCTGATGTAAGGCAGTTGCAAGATGTCCGTTTGCAAACCCCAATGCGGGTTTTCACCGCCGATGGTGAGCTGATGTCGCAGTTTGGCGAGCAGCGCCGCATTCCTCTCACACTGGATCAAATGCCCCCGCAACTGATTGAGGCCTTCCTGGCTACAGAAGACAGTCGCTTTTACGATCACCCAGGCTTTGACGTCATTGGCATGATGCGGGCCGCCATTGTGGTCGCCAGCACCCGCGATGCAACCCAGGGGGCCAGTACCATCACCCAACAATTGGCGCGAAATTTCTTTTTGACCCGTGAAAAGAAAATCATCCGGAAAATTAAAGAAATTTTCCTGGCGGTCAAAATTGAGCGGGTGCTGAGCAAAGATGAAATCCTCGAGTTGTACCTCAATAAAATCGAACTCGGCCATCGTGCCTTTGGCGTCGGTGCTGCGGCTCAGGTGTACTTTGGTAAAACCGTCGATGAGTTAACACTGGATGAAATCGCCATTATCGCAGGCTTGCCCCAGGCACCATCCGTACTAAACCCTGTCCGTTCGCCAACCAATGCCCGCAATCGACGCAACATTGTGCTTGGTCGGATGCTGACGATGAATTACATCACCGAGCAGGAGTACCGCGAGGCGCTGCAAGCACCGGTGATCAGCCGCCGCCATGGCGCCCAGATCACCGCCTCCGCCCCTTACGTCGCCGAAATGGTCCGGCAGCAAGTGGTGGATATGTATGGCGAAGACTTTGCCTACAGTGCAGGCTTGCAAGTGCATACCACAGTGAACAAACCCATTCAGGATGCAGCCCGTCGCGCCGTGCAGCAAAATCTGTACGACTACGATGAGCGCCATGGGTACCGGGGGCCGGAAGCCAAGTTATGGCAACAGGATGACGAAGAAGGCCAGGATGCCT
>SKGJ01000161.1 GCA_007117525.1 Alkalimonas sp. | reverse complement strand
GGCTGCGACTTGCGCGTGAGCACTTCGGTCTGCAACTCGGTATCGGCCAATTTGGGCATGACCGGGGGCGCTTCTGCTTTTGCCTTCGCTTGAGTCGTAGCCTCGCTAGCGACCTGCGTGGTGGTGACTCTCGCCAGCAACGACTCCAGCTTTTGTTTAACCTCGGGGACTTCCGGCGCCGGAGCTGCTGTTGGCGCAGCCGCCGGCTCCTCATCGGTCAGCAGAGCCGTTAAGTAATGTTGCATCACTTTCTGACTGCTGTAGCGATCAGACATGCTCAGTCTCCGGCAACTGCAGTAAATAACTCAGCAAGGTGTTGTAAGCAAAAACACCACGCGAGCGCGGCGCATACACAGGAGGTGGTGTCTGCGCCAAACTGGCATCACGAAACTTGGTATCGACCGGGATTACTGCCGACCACACCTTATCCTGGTACTTGGCTTTTAACTCTTTGTACGCTTCGAGCGACGCTTTGGTGCGTTTGTCGTACATGGTCGGGATAATGGTGTAGCGGTAACTTTTTTGCTGGGAGTGGGTCATCAATCCCATGGTTGCGATCATGCGCTCCAGACCTTTAATGGCCAGAAACTCAGTCTGAACCGGGATCAGCACCCGATCACTGGCTGCCAATGCATTGACCATCAGCACCCCCATCACCGGGGGGCAGTCCAACAAAATGTAATCGTAATCCTTACTTAATTTGGCCAATCCCTTTTTTAGAATCAATCCCATGCCATTTTTGTTGCCAAGGGAGCGATCCAAGGTCGCCAAGGCCATCGAGGATGGCAGAATGTCGAGGTTTTCAACACCACTGGGACAAAGTGATTGCAGGATTTCCTCCCGGCTGATGTCTTTGCCCCGGATAAAAATATCGTAAACACTCACTTCCAACTCTTCGGCATCAATGCCAAAGTAGTAGGTCATAGAGGCATGGGGATCAATGTCCACCAGCAGTACACGATGGCCACGTTCCGCCAACAAAGCGCCTAACGAAACCGTGGTGGTGGTTTTGCCCACCCCGCCTTTTTGATTTGCTATTGTCCAAACAACCACATTAAGGTTCCTGCTGAGGTGACGGAGGCTCATCGGGCACTTCGTCACGGGTCGTAATCCGGATGCCACCACCCGGCAGGCGAATGACGCGAATGCTGGCTTCACCCTCTGTAATGCTTTCCAGCTGCTGGAGCACCTCGGGCGGGATCTCCGCTGGTGCATCCTGCAAGTCGATACTGGCCGCTTCGGCTTGATAACCGTACTTCGAAATGGCAATCACCACCCGACGGTTTTGAGCCCGTCCCTCTGGCGTGGTGTTATCCGCAGTCGGATAAAACTCGCCATAGCCCTCAATGGCCATCCGTTGAGGGGCTACCGCCATGGCTTCCAGTATACGGAGTACCGAGGTAGCCCGTGCCACCGACAGTTCCCAGTTTGAAGCAAAGATTTCATTGTTAATCGGCACATTATCAGTATAGCCCCGAACCCGGATAAAGTTGTTGATGGGCACAATGATGCCCGCAACGTCATTCAAAAGCGTCTGGGCAGCGAGGGTAGCGGTGGCACTGCCACTGGGAAATAACAAACCACTGCTGAGCTCGATGGTCAGCCAGTTGTCGTCTTGTTCTACCCGAGCAAGCCCCTCTTCCATCAGGTTGGCCAGCGCCTGAGTTAACTCTTCTTGCAAAGAGGTCAAGGGCGTTCCCAGCAAGCGCTCGGAAACCTCGGATAACTCGGTGCCATCAGCGACCAACTCCGGACCTTTTGTCGGCTCTAAGGACGCACCGTACAAATCAAAGTCGCTCTGAGGTCCAGGCTCCAGCAATACCGAGGTCCCTTCCAGGCCGGTACCGCGACTGTCTGAGCGTTCAAAGATCCGGGTCAGGGTTTCCGATAAAGCACGGTATTCTTCGTCTTTGACAATGGACATGGCATAAAGAACGACAAAAAGTGCAAACATCAGGGTCATGTAGTCGGCGTAGGAAACCAGCCAACGGTCCAACTCATCGGCTTCAACTTTCTGATGTTTGTTTTTATGCCGGTACATAACTCGCCCCTAACCAGCCCGGTAGGCGTTGAGCTTGCGCTCCAGAGTACGCGGGTTTTCCCCATGCGCAATCGAAAGGAGTCCTTCGATAATCATTTCATGGTGCAAGGTGTGTTGATGGACCAGATTTTTCAACTTGTTGCCCACCGGAATAAAGATCAGGTTGGCAAAACCAACCCCGTAGATGGTGGCAACAAAAGCTGTGGCAATCCCAAGGCCCAGCATTTCTGGATCGGTGATATTGGCCATCGCCTGAATCAGGCCCAGCACAGCGCCCACGATACCAATGGTCGGGCTGTACCCGCCCATGGCTTCAAAAATTTTGGCACCACGCAGCAGCCGCTCACGCTCCAGCGTCAGCTCTGCATCCAGCGTATCTTGCAACACCTGAGGGTCAACACCATCCACCAGCAGATTCAGGCCCCGGTGCACAAAGGGATCTTTTTCATCCAGAGCCCGGCCTTCCAGAGCGAGAAAACCACTGGCGCGGGCTGCGTTGCTCCACTCGATCATCTGATCGAGCATGCTGCTGGTGGGCAAGTTATGCCCCCGAACCACCCAGGGCAAGAGCTGAAAACCCAATTTGAACTGGGCGAATGGGGTTTGCACCATCACGGCCCCGAGCGTTCCCCCCACCACAATAATAAAGGCGGGAAGATGCAGCAAGGTAAGAACAGAGCCTCCTTCCAAAGCAAAGCCACCAACAACCCCTACGATAGCAACGAAAAATCCTATCAGCGCAAGTTTATCCATGCATCACTTCTGTTATTAGTTTTGTGGCTGTATCGGCAAGGCTAACTTCGACATCCATCAGACCAGCCGCAGCCACTGCTTGCGGCATCCCATAGACGACACAACTGGCTTCATCCTGAGCCCAGATACGAGAACCATATTGTTTTAATAAGCGGGCTCCTTCACGTCCATCCGAGCCCATCCCGGTTAAAATCACGGCCAACACCTGGTCGCGGTACACTCTGGCCGCACTGCCAAAAGTGATGTCGACACTGGGTTTGAAAGTAATTCTGGGCGAATCATCATCTTTAATTTTTAGCCGGGCTTGATCCGCTTTACCATCCACCAGCATTTGCTTGCCCCCGGGTGCCAGGTAGGCCACCCCTGGTCTTAGTACATCATTGTCTTCGGCCTCTTTGACAGAAATTTTAGCCAACCCATTCAAACGGGTTGCAAAAGCACCGGTAAAGGCAGCAGGCATGTGCTGGATTAACAGGATGGGCAAGGGAAAGTTTGCCGGCAGCGCGGTAATAATTTTTTGCAGCGCGACCGGACCGCCGGTCGAAGTACCTATCGCCAACAGTTTGTAGTTGTTGCCACTGGATTTAAAGGGTTTAGTGACTGCGGGCCTTACAGGAGCAGTGGTTTCTTTGAGCCGCTCAGATAGCTTGGGGCGTTCAAAACTGCTGCGGGTTAAAGCTGGACGACTGGATGCCAGGCTTCGACTAGGTAGACGCCGTGCCACCGCCTTCACCCGCTGCCGCAGCAAGTTGGCGGCTTCGTCTTTGTCGCGGGCAATGTCTTCGAACTTTTTCGGCAGGAAGTCTACCGCCCCGGCATCAAGCGCATCAAGGGTGGCTTTTGCACCTTCATGCGTCAAGGAAGAAAACATCAAAATTGGAATGCGCTGTTGTTGCATGATGGCGCGCACAGCGCTAATCCCATCCATCACCGGCATTTCAATATCCATGGTGATGACATCGGGCTTCAGGGCAATGGCTTTATCAACAGCTTGCTGGCCATTGTTCGCAGTATCAATGACCTCCAACTCAGCATCCGCATTCAGTATTTCGGTTAAGCGGCGACGAAAAAAGCTGGAATCATCGACCACCAGAACTTTTATTGCCATTGAGTACTCGCTTTAGTTTGCGGTTTTGCTAAAACGCTCGAGTTTAATTTTGGATTTCCGGGCGTAGTGCTTCAACAAGCTGGGCACATCCAGAATCAATGCAATGCCGCCATCCGAAGTGATGGTGGCACCGGCCATCCCCGGTGTACCTTGCAATAAGTGATCCAGTGGCTTAATGACCACCTCTTCCTGGCCAATCAGCGAATCCACCACAAAACCAATTTTTTGGGTGCCAAGCTGCAAAATGACCACATGTCCATGTTCGCGGCGAACCGTTTTGCTGGAGCCTTTGACCAACCAATGTTCCAGATAAAACAGTGGGATCGCTTTGTCACGGACAATGATGGTCAACTGGCCATCGACATTGTTGGTTTTGGCCAGATCCAGCTGGACAATCTCATCAATCGTTCCCAAGGGCAAGGCAAAGGTCTGTTTGCCGACCACCACCATCAAGGTAGGAAGAATGGCAAGTGTCAAAGGCACTTTGATTTCCAGCAAAGTGCCTTTGCCAAGTTCAGAATTGATGTGCACGCTGCCGTTTAGCTGGGTAATTTTGGTTTTCACCACATCCATACCGACGCCGCGGCCAGAAATGTCCGAAATTTGCTCTTTGGTTGAAAAGCCAGGAGCAAAAATAAGATTGAAAGCCTCG
>SKGJ01000034.1 GCA_007117525.1 Alkalimonas sp. | reverse complement strand
TTGTGCCAACAGCTGATCGCCATGACTCCGGCTCCACTTCGCAAAGTTTTTCTGGCCGACAGCGGCTCCATCGCGGTCGAAGTCGCGCTTAAAATGGCACTGCAATACTGGCAAGGCCTTGGTCACAGCGGCAAAACCGAACTGATCAGTCTGCGCAAGGGTTACCATGGCGATACCTTTGCCGCCATGGCGGTGTGCGATCCAGTGGACAGCATGCACAGTATGTTCAGCAAATTGCTGCCGCAGCACCACTTTTTACCGGCACCGGCTAGCCCTTACCACCAGGATTTTCGCCCCGAGAGCCTGCAACCACTCAGGCAATTGTTGCAGCAGCGGCATTCGCAAATCGCTGCTCTGATCGTCGAGCCTCTGGTGCAAGGCTATGGCGGCATGCGCTTTTACCATCCCGACTATCTGGCCGGCTGCCGCGCTCTGTGCGATGAGTTTGATGTGCTGCTGATTGCCGATGAAATTGCCACCGGCTTTGGCCGTACCGGCAGCCTCTTTGCCTGTAATCAGGCGGGGATCAGCCCGGATATCCTGTGCCTGGGCAAAGCCCTGACCGGGGGTTACATGACGATGGCCGCCACCCTCTGTACCGATAAGGTCGCGCTTGGTGTGAGCCAAAGTGAAGCCGGTGGTCTGATGCATGGCCCCACCTTTATGGCCAACCCGCTGGCTTGCGCAGTGGCCAACGCCAGCCTGACGCTGATTCAGGCCGGTGATTGGCAACAGCAGGTCCCGGCCATTGAAGCCCAGCTAAAAGCCGAGCTGGCGCCCTGCCAGGCCTCGCCTGAGGTCAAAGAAGTCCGGGTACTGGGTGCGATTGGGGTGCTGGAGATGCATCAGCAGGTCGATGTGGCAAAGCTGCAACAGCATTTTGTCAACGACGGGGTTTGGATCCGGCCTTTTAACCGGCTGATTTATCTGATGCCGCCCTTTATCATCAGCGCAGCGCAGCTCAGCAAGCTCTGCGCCTCGATGCGCCGGGCGGTTGGGGTCTGAACGGGTATCGACCGATGTTACAGGCGAAGCAGGTAAAGCCCCAAAGCAATGGATGCCAGCAGCAACAGCACCAGATTAAAATGCAGCCGGTCGCTTTTGCGCCTGAGCCGCAGCCGGTTTAGCAACAAGCTGATGGCGCTAAGCACAGCGGTGGCATAGAGGATCCACTGCAGCCAGTTGGTTAATAACGGATGCCAGTCGTCACGGATCTCCAGCTCCCAGTAACGCACCAGGCCGGTATCCATTTCCGGCCGGGCAAAATGCACCAGCAACAAGGCCAGAATAAAACACAGCCAGGCCAAAATCGCCAGCCAGCCAAACAGGCGTCGTACCCAGTCCGGGCCACGGCGGCGATCATTTTTGTAAGCACCATGCTCTGTGGTCATATCGGCATAAAAACCCAAGTTTTGCTTGTGTTCAGTCACTGCGTCAGTATCATTACATGTCTTGTTGTTTTGACCAAATTTAACCGCCAGGTTTCCAACTTTACACGGAGCTCTCAAGCATGTCCGATGCTGTGATTCATGATGTTTTAAGCGGTCGCTACGCTGTTGGCGATACCGTCACTGTCAAAGGCTGGGTTCGTACCAAACGCGATTCCAAAGCCGGTATTTCTTTTGTGGCTGTGCACGATGGCAGCTGCTTCGACGCCGTTCAGGCCGTGGTACCGGCCAATCTGGCCAATTACGACAGTGAAGTTAAACGTTTAACCACGGCGTGCTCGGTGATCGTCAGCGGCCAGATTGCCCGCTCAGAAGGCCAGGGCCAACAGTTTGAGATCCAGGCCAGCGCAGTGCAAGTGGTCGGTTGGGTTGAGAATCCCGATACCTACCCAATGGCGCCAAAACGCCACTCAATGGAGTACCTGCGCGAGTTCGCCCATCTGCGTCCACGCACCAACATTCACGGCGCAGTCACCCGGGTCCGCAACTGTTTAGCCCAGGCAGTCCACCGCTTTTTCCATCAGCGTGGCTTTTACTGGATCAGCACCCCCATCATCACCGGCTCAGATACCGAAGGGGCTGGCGAAATGTTCCGGGTTAGCACCCTGGATCTGGAGAACCTGCCTCGTACCGACGATGGAAAAGTAGATTACAGCCAGGACTTCTTCGATCGGGAAACCTTCCTGACGGTCTCCGGCCAGTTGAACGTGGAAACCTACTGCTGCGCCCTGTCGAAAGTCTATACCTTTGGCCCGACCTTTCGCGCAGAAAACTCCAACACCAGCCGCCATCTGGCGGAGTTCTGGATGATTGAACCGGAAGTGGCCTTTGCCGAGCTGGCCGATGTGGCCCAACTGGCTGAAGACATGCTGAAGTATGTCTTTAAAGCGGTGCTGGAAGAGCGGGCCGATGACATGGCCTTTTTTGCCGAGCGGGTCGATAAAGACGCCATCAACCGCCTGCAAAAGATGGTCGACTCCAGCTTTGTACGGATGGACTACACCGATGCGATTGCGATCTTGCAAAACTGCGGCAAAACCTTCAACTACCCGGTCGAATGGGGCATCGATTTGCAGTCCGAGCACGAGCGCTACCTGGCCGAAGAGCATGTGGGCGCCCCCATTATTTTGCAAAACTACCCGAAAGACATCAAAGCTTTCTACATGCGCTTGAACGAAGATGGCAAGACGGTGGCGGCGATGGACATTCTGGCCCCCGGCATTGGTGAAATCATTGGCGGCAGTCAGCGTGAAGAGCGGCTCGACAAGCTGGATGAGCGGCTGGCAGCGATGGGCCTTAACAAAGACGATTACGGCTGGTACCGCGATCTACGCCGTTATGGCACCGTGCCTCACTCTGGCTTTGGTCTGGGTTTTGAGCGTCTTGTCAGCTATGTCACCGGCATGGGCAATGTGCGGGATGTGATCCCCTTCCCTCGCACCCCTGGCAATGCCGATTTCTAATCGTCCTTGCAGACAAACAACAAGCCCCGCGATGCGGGGCTTGTTGTTTCTAACCAAGCAAGTTGTCAGAAATCTGAGAAAAAATCCGCCGGGTCCAGCTCCGCGCGGATACGAACCGGATTAACAGGTGTTCCCAGATACAAAAAGCCGACAATCTCATCGTCTTCGCCCAGCTCCAGCGATTGTTTGACAAACTCCATTTCCGCGTACATGCCAGTTCGCCAGATGGCGCCATAGCCCAGCGCAAAGGCGGCTTGCTGCATTGCCATCACGGAGCAGGCGGCCGATTGCACCTGCTCGTGTAGCGGGATCTTGGCGGTACTGTTGCAACGAGCAATGCAGACAATCACCATCGGGGCCCGCAGCGGCAATTGCCGGGCACGCTCCAACAGCTCATTGGCAATGGAAGGATCGTCCTCGACGGCGGCTTCGGCAAAAATGTCGCCCAGCCGCTCCAGCGCAGCTTTGCCCTGGACAATGCTAAAGCGCCAGGGGCGCAAGCCACCATGATCCGGCACCCGTAAGGCCGCACGCTTAATTAAATCCAAGTCATCCCCAGCAGGTGCAGGCTCCATTAAACGGGGGCAAGACTGCCGTGTGGTCAATAAGGTGATCGCATCCATAGAAAAACCCTTTTCAGAGCGAAAGAAAACCGTGATAGAACGAACTGCTAGGCTAGCAGAAGTTGTGTGGCCTGCCTACGGCTTTTGTGCGGATTTGCGTGCAAGCGCTTGGCGAATGCTCAGACTGCTCAGTCCGCCAGCGCTGCCTGGTACATGGCCTCGTAAGCCTGACGCGCTTGCTGCCAGCTAAATTGCTGCGCCATGCCCCGTTGCTGCATCGCAGTCAGTTGCCTGGGCTGCCGATACAGCTCATCCGCTTGTTGCAAAGCTCCCAGCAGAGCCTCGGCGCAGGGCTCGTTAAAGTGAATGCCGGTACTGCCTTTGGCTGGGTATGGCACCACCGTATCCTTCAAGCCTCCGGTCGCCCGTACAATGGGTACAGTACCGTAACGCAAGCTGTAGATTTGATTGAGGCCACAAGGTTCAAACAAAGACGGCATTAAAAAGAAGTCACCACCGGCTTCGATTTTGTGCGCCAGACTTTCATCAAAGCCCATCACAAAACTCATCTGCCCCTTAAAGCGAGCAGCCAGTTCAAACAAGGCCTGGGTGTAGCGCCGCTCGCCTGTGCCCATAATCAGCAACTGCGATTCGGTCGTAGGCAACCATTGCTCCAGCGCCGGCAGCAGGTAATCAAAGCCTTTTTGGCCAGTGATGCGACTGACAGCGACAAAAAGTGGGACGGATTTCTCTGGCAATTGATGGTGTTGCCGCAACCAGGCCTTGCAATCAGCTTTGCCGGTCAAGTCCGGCCAATCGTAATGGGCCACCAGATGCCGGTCTTGCGCCGGGTGCCACAGGCTGTAATCGCAACCATTGAGAATGCCGCTAAAATCCGGCTGCCTGGACTGATACAAAGCCGCCAGCCCCATGCCGGAGGGTTCGGTCAAAAGCTCATCCCGATACCCCTGGCTGACGGTATTGAGCTTGCTGGCGCTTTGCACGCCATGCTGCAGCAGGTTGACACCTGCCGGCTCTGGCGGCAGCTCCAACTGTGCCGCCCAATCCGGGTGAACCACTTCCTGATAAGCACCATTGTGAATGGTAAAGACAAAGCGGCTTTGCGCGAAAAAATCATCCTGCGCCTGCTCTTGCTGCAAATAGACCCCAGCCAGAGCCGTTTGCCAGTCGTGGCCATGGATAATGTCGGGACAAAAGTGCTGCTCACGGCACCAGGCAAGAGCGGCTTTGCAAAAAAATGCAAAGCGCAGCGGGTTATCACCATAGCCTTGGTCGCCATCGTCGTAAGGGCGCAGCCGCTGGAAAAACTCGTGATGCTCCACCAGAGCAATGGCAACGCCGTCCAGTGTTAAATGCCGGACAGCACAGCCCAGAGTGCGTTCACCCAGTGTCAGATACACGGATTGCCAGGCCTCTGTTGGCGTCTCGTACAAGGACGCATAGCGTGGTAGCATCACCAGCACTTCATGGCCAGCTTCAACCAAGGCTTTGGTCAGGCCGCGGCAGGCATCGGCCAGGCCACCGGTTTTGATTAAACCTTCGTATTCACTGCACAACATCAAAATACGCATTGGAGCATGCTTTCCTTCAGACAGTTATTGATCAAACCCGACTCTGGAGCCTTTCGGGATCACAATGACGCCCCCGTCGGAGACATGAAATCGTTGCCGGTCCAGGCTGAGATCTTCACCTATTACGGTATTGGGAGCAATTTTTACATCTTTGTCGATAATGGCGCGCCGGATGCGGCAGCCTCGCCCAATGTCGTTGTTGCCCATCAGCACGCATTTTTCGATGTACGCATGGCTGTGGACGTGCACATTGTAGCCCAGTATCGAGTGATACACGATGGAGCCACTGATGATGCAGCCGGAGGATACCATCGAACTGATGGCCTGACCGGTGCGGTTGGCTTCATCATGCACAAACTTAGCCGGTGGCATCGGCGGTGTGTAGCTACGTAGTGGCCAGTAGCGGTTGTACAAATCGAAAGGCGGGATCACCGCAATCAGATCCATATTGGCTTCGTAGTAAGAGTCGAGGGTGCCGACATCGCGCCAGTAACCGCGCGAAATTTCCTGCTCGCCACGGATCATATTGCTCGAGAAGTCATACACATAGACATCGCCGGCGGGAAACAGCTTTGGAATAATGTTCTTGCCAAAATCATGGCTGGAACCCACATCAGCCGCATCGGCTTCCAGGCTGTCAATCAGGCAGTCTTTTTCAAAAATGTAGTTCCCCATCGAGGCCAGCACGTAATCGGGCCGGCCGGGGATGGTTTTCGGATTGCTGCTGGGCTTCTCTTCAAAGCCGATCATCTTACCGCTGCTATCGACTTCAATCACGCCAAAGTGATGCGCATCGGCGACCGGCACCGGAATGGCAGCGACCGTCATGCTGGCGTTGTTTTGACGGTGAAAATCCAGCATTTGCCGTACGTCCATTTTGTAGATGTGATCGCCACCG
This sequence comes from Alkalimonas sp., assembly GCA_007117525.1. Taxonomy (GTDB): domain Bacteria; phylum Pseudomonadota; class Gammaproteobacteria; order Enterobacterales; family Alteromonadaceae; genus Alkalimonas; species Alkalimonas delamerensis. Next base: position 9,852 of record SKGJ01000034.1, on the reverse strand, counting down.
AAGATGCAGACCTGCTCCGGATCCAGACCGTGGATCAGGTGCAGGTTTTGATAGACGGCATCGGCCGTGCCCAGATACCAGTGTTTGCCGGTTTGCATTTGCGCCGGAATGGGATCGATAAAGCGGTTGGTCAGGCCCGACACCCGCCAGGCTCGTCCCAGATGCTTCATCAATGAATGGGATTTAAACTGAGTAATGACGAAAATCTGCAGAAAGTCCGAGTTAACAAAGTTATTCAGCACAAAATCTATGATGCGATAATTGCCACCAAAAGGCACCGCTGGCTTGGCGCGGATCCCGGTTAAAGGCGCCAGACGAGTGCCCTCGCCTCCGGCTAAAATCATCGTTAATACACCTGACATACCGACTCCCTGTAACAAAGAAAAGAAAGCTTGCTGCAAATTCGTTTGCAAAGCTGAGGCCACAATGCAGTATAGACGCTGGCACTGCATACGTATGCGGTAATCTAGGCGAGCAGTATGTCAACAGCATGACAATTGCACCAAAACACAACAGCCGCCTCGCTCCAAGCGCACCAAAACAGTGCTTGATGCCCTCTTTGGGTACATTCAGGCTAGCAAAGCTTCAGGGGGCCGACAAGGGAAGAAAGCGTGAAAAACAGCAAAGACAGAAAGCACACTAGGGCCCTGCTGCCAGGCAGCAAGGCAACCCATGAAACAAAAAGTGCTAAATGCGGGCGGCCAACTCTGCGCCCTGACGAATGGCGCGTTTGGCATCAAGCTCGGCGGCCACGTCAGCTCCACCGATCAAGTGCACCGGGATCCCAGCCGTTTCCAGACCAGATTGCAGCTCACGCAATGGCAACTGCCCGGCACAAACCACCACATTGTCGACTTGCAGACAACGCTCTTCGCCATCCATCTCAATCCAGAGGCCATGGTCGTCTACTTTGCGGTACTGCACCCCGGCGATGCTTTCCACACCTTTGCTTTTTAATGACGCCCGGTGTGCCCAGCCCGAGGTTTTGCCAAGGCCGGCACCCACTTTGCTGCTTTTACGTTGCAGCAAGTAGATTTTGCGAGCCGCCGGTTCGGGGCGATGTTCCGGCAGCAATGCGCCGCGAGCCTGATAGGCCTTATCGACACCCCACTCTTTGAGCCAGGCTTCGGGCTGCAGCGTCAGGGAGTTGCTCTCGGTCAGGTACTCGGCGACATCAAAACCAATGCCGCCGGCGCCGATGATGGCGACATTTTTGCCAACCGACTTGTGATCGCGCAGCACATCCAGATAGCTCAGCACCATCGGATGATCGATGCCATCAATTTCAACCGGACGAGGGACAATACCGGTAGCCAGCACCACTTCGTCAAAGCCAGCCTGTTGCAGCGACTCAACCGTCTGTTCGCTGTTAAGCCGAAGCTCAATATGGTGCAGCTCCAGCATGCGGCCAAAGTAGCGCAGCGTTTCGTAAAACTCTTCTTTGCCCGGGATCTGTTTGGCGTAATTGAATTGGCCTCCGATCTGATGCGACTTATCAAACAAGGTGACCTGATGGCCACGCTGCGCCGCATAAACACTGAATGCCAGGCCCGCAGGCCCGGCACCGACCACCGCCAGCTTTTTCGGTTGAGAGGTTGCTTCAAAATTCAATTCGGTTTCATAGCAGGCTCTCGGGTTGACCAAACAGCTGGCCCGTTTTTTCTGAAACACATGATCGAGACAGGCCTGATTGCAGGCAATGCAGGTATTGATTTCGTCGGCTTTGTTGGCCGCAGCCTTGTTGACAAAATCGGCATCGGCCAAAAAGGGCCGAGCCATGCAGACCATGTCGGCCTGACCGTGCGCCAGAATATCTTCGGCCACCTGTGGCGTATTAATGCGGTTGGTGGCCATCACCGGAATGTCAATCTCCTTGCGCACCCGCTCGGTGATCCAGCTAAAAGCGGCTCGGGGCACCCGGGTGGTAATGGTCGGGATCCTTGCTTCGTGCCAGCCAATGCCGGTATTGATGATGGTCACGCCAGCTTCTTGCACCGCTTTGGCCAAAGCCACCACTTCCTCATAACTGTTGCCATCTTCAACCAGGTCCAGCATCGACAACCGATAGACAATAATAAAGTCATCGCCACAGCGCTGCCGAACTGCCTGAATGGTTTCCAGCGGAAAGCGGATGCGGTTTTCAAAACTGCCACCCCAGTCGTCCTTGCGCTGATTGGTGCGCTGACAAATAAACTGATTGATGAGGTAGCCTTCAGAGCCCATGATTTCAACCCCATCGTAACCGGCCTTTTTCGCCAGCTCGGCGGCTTTGGCAAAATCAGTAATGGTGCCCTTAATCTGACGATTGGACATTTCCGAGGGGGTAAAAGGGGTGATCGGGGATTTTATTTTACTTGGTGCGACATTAAACGGATGATAGCCATAGCGACCGGCATGCAGCAGTTGCAGACAGATTTTTGCACCTTCCTGATGCACTGCAGCCGTGACCTGGCGGTGTTTTTTTAGCTGCCAGCCAAAGCTGAGCTGGCTGCCAAAAGGCACCAGGTTGCCACGAAAGTTTGGGCTGATGCCCCCGGTAATAATTAAGCCAACGCCTCCTTTGGCGCGCTCGGCATAAAAGGCGGCTAATTTCTCAAAACCGTTTTTTTCTTCTTCCAGCCCGGTGTGCATCGATCCCATCACCACCCGGTTGCGAAGCTGGATAAAGCCCAAGTCCAATGGCTGCAATAAATGTTGGTAGGCCACATCGCCCTCTCTGGTCATACCTGTTACTCTATGGTGTTCAGAGTAGCTGGTTTGTTCGGGATGCGCAATATGTACATTTGCTTACAAATTGCATTTCGCATTGACGGCTAAATTCGCTAGCATAGAATGACCTCTTTCCAGTAGTCGTTGTTTAGGAATACGTATGTCAGCAGCCAACCCCGGACTTGTACGTCGCTTCTTTGGAGGCATTTGGCGTGGTTACAAAGTCTTTCGCTCACTGATCTTAAATACCTTGTTCATTCTGATAGTGCTGGTGGTGTTGATCAGCATTTTCAGCAGTAAGGATAAAGTTCAGGTTCCGCCAACAGCAGCCTTGTTGCTGAACTTACAAGGTGATCTGGTCGAAGAAAAACGTTTTGTCGACCCTTTCACCACCTTGCTCAATGAAAGTCTCGGTGCTCAGCCGGAAACACCGGAAGTCTTGGTCTCCGATGTGATTCGCGTGGTGCAACAGGCTACCACCGATGATCGTATTCAAGCCATGGTGTTGGACCTTTCCAGGCTTGGTCGGGCTTCGCTCGACAAGTTGCAGGCTGTCGGCGCTGAGCTGGAAAACTTCAAAGCTGCTGGCAAGAAAATTTACAGCCGTGGTACCTTTTTCGGCCAAAACCAGTATTTTTTGGCCAGCCATGCCGATGAAGTGCACCTGGACCCCTTAGGCGCAGTGCTGCTCGAAGGCTACGGCAGCTTCCCGATGTACTACAAAAGTGCGCTGGAAAAGCTCAAAGTAAACACTCACGTATTTCGGGTTGGTACCTACAAGTCTGCGGTTGAACCCTTTATCCGTGACGATATGTCGGAAGAGGCCAAGCAAGACACCTTTTTTTGGCTGAACGATCTGTGGGACAGCTACAAGGCCGAGGTGACAGAGCGCCGTGGTTTTGCTGCCGACAGCATTATCGAAACACGCGACGATTTTTACCAGGCATTGCAGCAACACGATGGCGATATGGCCGAAATGGCACTGGCACTGGGTCTGGTCGATCAGTTAACCACCCACCAAGCATTTCGTCAGAAGATGATCGAGCTGGTGGGCCAAAATGACAACCAAAGCTACAATTACATCAGTTTTGATGATTACCGCAGCCTGGTAGTACCCAGCCGTCAAATTGACAACCCACTGACGGACAAAGTCGCGGTGGTGGTGGCGCGCGGTATGATTGTCGATGGCACGGCTAGGGCCGGTACCATTGGCGGCGACAGTACAGCAGCCATGCTGCGCCGAGCCCGCAATGACGACAAGGTCAAAGCCGTGGTGCTCCGTATCGACAGTGGCGGTGGCAGCGCCTTCGCCTCGGAAATTATTGGCCGTGAGGTACAAGCTCTGCGTGAAGCCGGTAAGCCGGTCATTGCCTCGATGGGTGCTGTGGCAGCCTCTGGCGGTTACTGGATAGCTGCTCCGGCCACTGAAATTTGGGCCGCCCCAACCACCATCACTGGTTCCATTGGTATTTTCGGCTTGTTTCACAGCTTGGAAGACAGTTTCGGCGCTTTGGGCCTCAACGTCGATGGCGTCGGTACTACCGAGCTATCTGGCTTGAGCTCGGGCTTGCCTTTTTTCAAAGGTCTGCAACCGCGTGAAAAAGATATCTTCCAGTTGCTGATTGAACGTGGCTATCAGGATTTCCTTAGCATGGTCGGTGAGCACCGGGGCATGAGCATTGAGGACGTGGATCAGGTCGCTCAGGGTCGTGTCTTTACCGGTCAGCGAGCGCTGGAGTATGGCCTGGTCGACAACTTAGGCAGTTTTGAAGATGCCATAGCTGCAGCCGCCGAGCGCGCCGGTCTTACCAACTATGATGTCAAGGTCATCGGCCACCAGCTGAGCCCTTTCGAGCAGATGGTGGTGGATATCTTTGGTGGTGCCGCCAACCAAGGCTGGTTGCCACAATCGGTGGTAGGGGCTGAGCGTCAGGCACTTGGCCGCTTAACACAGCAGCTGCGTCATGACTTTGTGACTTTAAGCAACTTTAACGATCCGCAGGGCTTGTACGCTTTCTGTTTGCTCTGTCAAATCGACTGACAGCCGCTTGATCCTTCGCTACAATGCCCGGCTTTAGCCGGGCATTTTTTTATGAGGCCAGCCATGAGCAAGAAACGCATTTATGTTGCCTACACAGGCGGTACCATCGGCATGCAAAAGTCGGCACAGGGTTTTGTGCCTGCCCCGGGATTTTTGACCCAAACGGTGCAAAACATGCCGGAGTTTTTTCGCCAGGAAATGCCGGAGTTTCGCATTCATGAATACCCCGAGCTGATAGACTCCTCCAACATGACGCCAGCCCATTGGCTGCAAATTGCCAACGACATTCAACAGCATTACGCCGACTACGATGGTTTTGTTGTGCTGCATGGCACCGATACCATGGCTTACACGGCTTCGGCTTTGTCGTTTTTGCTGGAGAACCTGGCCAAGCCTGTGATTGTTACCGGCTCACAAATCCCCTTGGCCCAACTGCGCAGCGATGGCCAGGTCAATCTGTTGAATGCACTTTATCTGGCAGCCTATTACCCCATCCATGAAGTATCGTTGTTTTTTAACAATCAACTGTTTCGTGGCAATCGCGCCACCAAGGCCGATGCCGATGGCTTCAATGCCTTTGCCTCGCCCAACTACCCCGCCTTGCTGGAAGCCGGCATTCAGATCCGCTTGCAGGCTGGTGCCCTGAGCACCACAGAGCGGCATGCGGCCCCACTCAAAGTTGCGGCAGTGGTGCCCCAACCTATCAGTGTGGTGACCCTCTATCCGGGGATCAGCGTCGATGTGATTGCCAATATGGCGGCCGCGCCGGTGAAAGCTTTAATCATCAAGTCGTATGGTGTTGGCAATGCTCCGCAACAGCCTGAGCTGCTGCACACATTGCAGCAGGCGACAGAGCGCGGCACGGTGATTGTCAATTGCACCCAGTGTTTTCGTGGGCAGGTCAATATGGAGGGTTACGCCACTGGCAACGCACTGAAAGCCCATGGCGTGATCAGCGGCTACGACATGACGCTGGAAGCGGCGCTGACCAAACTGCACTATCTGCTGAGCCAGGGGATCGACACCGAACAGGTTCGCCAGCAAATGCAGCAGAACCTGCGCGGTGAGCTGAGCAAAAACTAAGCGTCTATTCCCAAAGGCAACAGCTAAAGGCTTAGCACACGCTCCAACCGTTCCAGCAACGGCAACTCATTGGCTGCCAGTGGCCCATGGCTCAGCCAGCGGGCCAGCATAGTCTCCTTGCTAAAAGAACTGGCTTTGTTGTGCTTCTCCGCCAACAGCTGCAACTTGAGGGTTGATATTTGCTGAGCACTGGCAGAGGCATCGCTCGCTTCGCCGGTGATCATCAGCTCCAGCACCAGGGTTAACTCAGACCGACTCAGGGGATCTGGCTGTTGCTGCATGGCGTCGCGCCACACCGCTGGCAAGCTGTCAAAACCAGTGCCGTTTCGAAGCGCCTCAAACAGTTGTTGATAAGCCTGCAGCGCCTGAGCTTGATGTTGCTGGTGCTGCTTTTGCTCCAACTTGTCCAGCAACTGCTGCCGAGAGCGCTGCAAAGAGTCAAAGCCACTTAAGTCCAGTGCTTTCAACTGGGTTTGCAAGGAGCTAAGCTGCTGCGGCTGATCACTCTGCGCCAGTGCCTGATCGCAATCCGCAAGCTGCTGTTGCAACACCTGCTGCTGTTGCTGGCGCTGCTGCTCTTGCTGCTGTCGGTTGGCCTTTTGATTGGCAAAAAATGCATCGCAAATGGCACGAAACTGACGCCAAAGCTCGTCATCCACCCCTTTGCCTGCATAGGGTATCTGCTTCCAGGCCTGCTGGTATTGCTTTAGCATCACCGCAGCCTGGCCAGGCTCTTGTTGCTCGGTTGCTGCCTGAGCTTGCTGGATTAGCTGTTGCTTTCGCTCAGCACAATCGGCCTGTTGTGCCCGCCCCTGTTGTCGCAATTGCTGACAGAGCTCACGGTAGCCCTGTTGCAGACTGGCCAGTTGCGCTTTTGGCACAGGCCCTATGGCCTGCCATTGCCGCTGCAGTTGCCGCAGCAGCGCGTAAGGGTCCGACTCTGAAGCAGCAAGCTCCGCTGTTGTTTGCGTCAGCAGCGCCTGCTTGGCGCTGGCATGTTGTTCACGCTCGGCTTGCTGAGCGGCGAAAAATTCCCGGCATGGCGCATAGGCCGCTTCGCAGGCTTCGTCAAATGCCTGCTGCCAACTGGCCTGCTGCTCGCTGTCGGTTTTACCCAGCGACAGCCAGTCGGCACGGGCCTTTTTCACCAAAGCTGCCCGCTCATTGGCATCAAACATGGGCTCGGCAGCCAATTGCTGCATCTGCTGTACCAAGGCTTCGCGCCGTGGTCCGGCAATAAAGGCTTGCAAATCCGCCAATTGTGCCAACTGCTCGCGTGCCTGCTCAAAGCGACTTTGCAGCTGTTGTTGCTGCTCTGGCAACAGCTGCTGGTAGCTGGCTTCAATGCCTTTGAACAAACCAAACAGCGATTTAAACTTCCCCGCCTGGTGTAAGCGGGCAAATTCATGCAGTTTGCCGCGGCATTGCCGCAGCGCTTGCGTCAGCTGCTGTTCAAAGCCATTAGCAATGCTTTGCCACTGCTGTTGCAGTGTCTGTTGTTGTTGCTTGAGATCCTCTGGCAAAGGCAAGCTAAGATCGTCGACCAACTGCTGCCAACGCTGCCGGTACTGCTGCCAGCTGGTACTGGCGGCTTGCCAGTCCTCCAGCGTGTCAGGCATGGCCTCAGCCTGCCATTGCTGCAGCAGCTGCTCCGCCTGACTGAATCGAAGCGCGACCCGGGGTAAGTCGGCCAGCTGACTGCCCAACTGCTCCAGCGCCCGCTGCAAACTAACCCGCTCAGCAGCCGGGATTTCTGCCTGCTCAAGCTGCGCGGACAGCGCTTGGTACTGGCCATTGAACTGGTCCAGTTGCTGCACATTGGCTTGAGGCAGGTTTTGCCGCAAACTTTGCAGCACGTCGATTTCAAGCGCGGTGATGGCTTTGCGAATGCCATTGATTTGCAGTTGCTGCTGTTGCTGCTGCTCCTCGGCCAACCTCTGCTGTGCCTGTTGCTGCCAGCTGTCGGCAAAAAAATGTTCAACCGACTGGCTCAACTGCTGATGCTTAGCAAAGAGCGCTGCGGCCTCGTCCAACTCGTTTAGGGCGTCAGCCAAAGCGGCCCACTCCTGTTGGTAATGGTCATAGCGCTGCTGACTGTCGGCCGGTGAGCGGTCTTTTAAGGCATTGATTTTGGATAAAATTAAACTGGCCTGTTTACGCAGGCGAATGGGCTTTTCCTGTTGTTCCCGCCGCTCAGTAAGCAGTTGGTCAATGGCGGTAGCTAAAGCGGGCTCCAGCTGCTTTTGCAACGCCTGCAGCGTTTTTTCATCCTCAATCCTTGGCAAGAGTTCGAGTCGGGTCTTAAGTTCCCAACTGGGATCCTGCACCGCTTGCTGATAGAGATCTTGCCGGTCCAGCCGCTGCAGCAAGGCCAAGCGAATGGACCTATCCTGCTCCAGACGCAAGATATGCTCCAGCACACTGCTGCGCTGACATTCAGCGATAAACTGCTGCTTCAAACTCAAGGTCAGTTGATTGGCGGTGACCATCTCAACCACCCGGCGCTCGGCCTCGGCACGCAAGCGTTCCGAGGCTTCTTTTTTGCTGGCTTGCCACCAGAGTGAAAAATCATTGAGCTTCTCGAGCGCTGCTTGACGCACAGCCATCTGACCGTCGTTAAAAGCCAGCTCATGCAGGATTTGTTTGTAATCACTCTGGGATTCAGATAACTCAGCAATGGCGGCTATCCGCTTATCCGGGTTTGGATCCTGCCACTTCGGCCGAAGCAATCGTTTAAAGATCATCATGGTCAAACCGCGCTATCGCTGCTTGTTGCTGCCAGGCTGCCTTCTGTTCAGCTTTGCTTTTTTGCACCATTTGCCCATCGGCACCAATGGTAAAAGGCTCATCGCTTTTCAGTACTTTGGCCTGATAGGCCATCACCAGCTGCATGCTGTGAGAACGTTGCGCTTCCGACAGCAGCTTGCCATCGGGCCAGCGCCCTGTGGCCACCGCATCCGCCAGCTTTTGATAGGTTTCAGGCGTCAAGGCGCCGATTAAGGAGTCAAAGTCCATGTTTGGATTTTCGCTTCAACATCAGAATCCGGACCCGGTTGACCAGATACCAGATAAAGCCAACACCAATGGCCGCAATGGCCGCATAGTATTGCCAGCCATAGGGCGGCAACTGCCAGTAAAAAAAGAAACCGGCAAGAAACAAAATCATTGCAATCATCGATTGCGTCATCAAAGACTGACTTTGGTTTAAGCGTCGGTCACGTGCCATCGCGGCCAGTTTTTCCTGATCCAATTCTGCGATGCCCATGCCACACTTGGGGCAGGATGGTGCTTTGTCCGAAACTTTTTGCCCGCAGGACGGACAACTGATAATCGCCATAGTCTCCCCTTGCCTGCTGGCTGTGCTGCCAATGACAGCACAGCAGCTTTGGTTAACGAAGTTGATCCACAATGGCCAACACAGCCGTTAAGCTGTCGTGGCCAAATTTCATCGAGCGCACATCGCTCCAGCCATAGAGGTCATCCGGCAACTTGTCGTTGTCTTTAAATGGCATTTCCAGTGTAAAGGCCATGCAGTTAAACTGTTGCGCCACCCAGTTTGATGCCACGGTCATATTGGCCTGGCCAGGTGCATCCACCTCGTAACCAATCTCATTTTGAAACTCCGGCGTTGCCATCAACAGGTATTGGCGGAAGTTTTGCTCCAACGACTGCATGCGCGCATCAAAGCATGGCACCCCTTCACTGCCGGCCAGGAAGTTGTATGGGATGTTTTCATCGCCATGCACATCCAGGTACATGTCGACGCCAGTTTCCAGCATCATTTGTCGAACCAGAAAGACTTCCGGGCTTTTTTCCATCGAGGGTGCTTGCCATTCACGGTTCAGATTTACCCCAACCGCATTGGTTCGCAAGTGACCACGGGCACCGCCATCCGGGTTCATATTTGGTACCACATAGAAAACAGCTTTATCCAGCAGGCTTCGGGCAACGGCATCTTCGTCGTCCAGCAAACGCTCCAGCATGCCTTCGACAAACCACTCGGCCATGGTTTCTCCCGG
>SKGJ01000263.1 GCA_007117525.1 Alkalimonas sp. | reverse complement strand
GGATCCCAGTGCGTTTTGAAAAGCTGAGTGAAGGGGAGTGGCAGGCTGAATTTTTGCTGGGGGCCTGCACCGATCCTCAAATGCAGTGGCAGCTGCTGCTGCGGCTTACTGCGGCCGATGGCACTGAGCAGCTGATTCGGGCTGGCTTTCAAAGCAGTTGGCGCTAAAGCTGAACAGTCTAACGCTGAAGAATCTAACGCTTCGAAGCCTGCTGCAAGACTCAGCGCGGCAGCAGGCGCTGCACCAGCTTCAAGGGCGAAGGCTCAGAGGTCAAACGCGCACTTTCAACACAGACAAAATCCAGATAACCCTCGTTCGGGACATCGGCCAGTGCCTGGCTTTTGCCAGCACCCGGGTTCCACAAAATGGCGCTATCATAACCTTGTTGCTGCAGCTCGAGCTCGGTGGCGCCATCTTGCAAACGCAAAGTGGCAGCCGGTTGGCGGTAGATGCGGTCGGTTTCACCACTCAGCTGCGCCGGTTGGCCGGCCTTTTGTACCGTGCTGGCAGTGACTTTGTCGTCATACCGCGAGCCAAGCCCATGCACTTTTAGCTGAGCCGGATCCTGACAACGAAAGTAACTGTGCAAGGCGGCTTGCTGATAGATGGCCTCATCGCAGCGCAGGGTGATTTCCAGCGCCTCGGCACTCAGCCGTAGCTGCAATTGCAGTTCGACCGGCTTACGGTTCGGCACATCTGTCTGCGGCACAGCTATCTGCGGCAAATCGCTAAATTGGCTGTGCAGGCAGAGCAGGGCACTGTCGTCAAGGCATTCCTGACTGTGAAGCTGCCACAGCCGGGTACGGGCCAGACCATGGCTGGGCTGAGCCGCGGCATCAATAATCTGCGCCGGATCGGCCGGGCCAAACCAGGGCCAGCAGATGGGAATGCCACCGCGGATGGCTTTGCCCTGCCAACTGGCCATGGGCGACAGCCACAAGCGCTCGTCTGCCGGGACCGGTTGGTAGGACAGCACCTGAGCGCCATACAGGCTGATCACCGCACTAGCCGCACCTGCCTGCAAACGGTAGCAAGGCAGGGTGCTTAAGTGGGCAAAGCCGGTGATGGCTTCAATTCGGCAGGGCATTGGGGCTTACTTCATCATTTGCACGGTGTTGTCCAGCATCCGGTTGCTGAAACCCCACTCGTTGTCGTACCAGGACATCACTTTGACCAGGCGGCCATTGACCCGGGTTTCGCTGGCATCAAAGATGGACGACATCGGGTTGTGGTTAAAATCAACCGACACCAACGGCAGGTCATTGACCATCAGCGCTTCGCTTAATGGCGCTGTGGCCGCCGCTTGACGAATAATGTCATTCACTTCGTCGACCGTGGTGGTGCGACCGGCAATAAAGCACAGATCAACCAGCGACACGTTCAGGGTCGGCACCCGCACGGCCAGGCCATCAAATTTGCCTTGCAGCTCTGGCACCACCAAACCAACTGCCGCAGCGGCGCCGGTTTTGGTTGGGATCATCGACATGGCCGCGGCCCGGGCACGGCGCACATCGGTGTGGTACACGTCGCTTAAACGCTGGTCGTTGGTGTAGGCATGAATGGTGGTCATCAGACCGGACTCAATGCCCAGTGCATCGTTCAAGGGTTTGGCGATGGGCGCCAGACAGTTGGTGGTGCAGGAGGCGTTGGAGATAATGGTCATGTCCGGGGTGATGATGTCATGGTTGACGCCATAAACAATGGTGGCGTCGACATTCTTGGCCGGTGCCGAGATAATGACTTTCTTAGCGCCGGCTTCGAGGTGAGCGCCAGCGCTGCTGCGATCGGTAAAGAGGCCGGTGCATTCGAGCACCACATCGACCTGCAGCTCTTTCCAGGGCAAGTTGGCCGGGTTGCGCTCGCTTAAAGTGCGGATTTCGTCCTGATTGACAAAGATGGCGCTGTCGGAATGTTCAACCTGAGCCGGAAAGATGCCGTGAGCTGTGTCATACTTCAGTAAGTGGGCATTGATGGCGGCATCGCCTAAATCATTGATGGCGACGATTTTAATATCGTACGACTTATTCGTTTCATACAAAGCCCGTAAAATATTACGGCCGATACGGCCAAAACCGTTGATAGCTACACGAATGGTCATAAAACACCCCTTGGTCAAATGGAATTTTGTAGTAAAATTACATTAATTTGCGAAATACTCAAGCGATAAATGCATCTGCATACGAATTCTTGTAATTAAATAACGCAAAAAGCCCGATTTAAGGTATTCTCAGCATAGCAAAAGCTACCGCATGGTAAAAACAAACACAGGACCAACGCCATGAACAAAGCGCTGATGCAACAGGCACTGGATTTTGCCGGCATTGAAAGCAGTTACACCGACGCCTATGGCCAGCCACAGCAGGTGGATGACAGCAGCCAACTTGCCTTATTAACGGCCCTGGGGCTGGATTGCTCGGATGAAGACAGCCTGACCGCTTCCATTCAGCAGCAACAAGCTCGCTGGTGGCAGCAGCCCTTGTTGCCGGTGTCGGTGCAGCAACAGGATCAGCCGCTGCATCTGGAGCTGCGTTTAGCCCTGAGTCAGGCCAACGAACCGATTTCGCTGAACCTGATCACCGAGGATGGCAAGCAGCAGCGCTTTTCGCTGACCCCCGTGGATGGCGAATTGCTGCAGGTGGTGCAGCAGCAGGAGCAGGAATTTCATCTGTACCAGCATGCCTTGGCGCAGCACCTGCCGCCTGGCTACCATCGGTTGCGCATTACCAGCCCGGCGGCATTGCGCTGCGAGCAGTCGCTGATTGTCACGCCAGCCCAGTGCTACCAGCCCAAGACCTTTGCCGAGCAAAAGCAGTGGGGCGTCAGCGTTCAGCTGTATGGGCTGCGCTCAGAGCGCAACTGGGGCATTGGCGATTTTACCGATTTGCAGCAGCTGCTCCGTCTGCTGGCAAAACAAGGCGCCGACTTTGTTGGTTTAAACCCGATTCATGCGCTTTATCCGGCAATGCCGGAGCATGCCAGTCCCTACAGCCCGTCGTCGCGTCGCTGGCTGAATTGCAGCTACCTGGATGTGACGGCCATGCCCGGTTATCAGCAGTCTGTTGAGTGCCAGCAGTGGGTTGGCCGTGCTGACTTTCAGCAGCAACTCAAGGAACAGCGCAGCCGCGACTGGGTCGATTACAGCGCTGTGATGGCGCTGAAACTGCCGGTACTGAAGCTGCTGCACCAGTGGTTTTGCCAGCACGGCGATGCAGCCATGCAAGCCGACTACAGCCGTTTTAAAGATGAAGGCGGCGAAAGCTTGCAGCAGCAAGCGCTGTACGATGCGCTACATGCCGAGTTGTACCAGCAGGACCCGCAGCACTGGGGCTGGCCCAATTGGCCAGAAGACTACCGCCGGCCCGATTCCGCTGCAGTGAAGGCCTTTCGCAAGCAGCATGCCGAAGCGCTGGATTTTTACTGCTATTTGCAATTTTGTGCCGATCAGCAGTTGGCCAGGGCCCAGGCGGTGGCCAAAGAAGCCGGGATGCTGCTGGGCATTTACCGCGATCTGGCGGTGGGGGTCAGTGAGGCCTCGATGGAGATCTGGGCCAACCCCGAGCTGTATTGCCGCGATGCCAACGTTGGGGCACCACCGGATCCGCTGGGGCCACAAGGCCAGAACTGGGGCTTGCCACCGATGTCGCCTTGGCAGCTCTTTCAGCAGGGTTACCGGCCCTTTATTGACCTGTTACGGAGCAATATGCAGCATGCTGGTGCACTGCGCATCGATCATGTGATGGCGCTGCTGCGGTTGTGGTGGGTGCCCAGCACTGCCGCCGATGCCCGTGGCGGGGCCTATGTCTATTACCCCATTATGGATTTGCTGGGGATCCTGGCGCTGGAAAGTCAGCGCCAGCAGGTGGTGGTGATTGGCGAGGATCTTGGCACCGTGCCGGATGGGATCCGCGATTTGCTGACTCAGCATGGTGTGTATTCCTACCGGGTATTTTTCTTTGAGCAAGCTCAGGATGGTGGTTTTATTTCACCGGCGCATTACCCGGAGCAGGCGCTGGCCACGCTTTGCACCCACGATTTACCGACGCTGATTGGCTTTTGGCACTGCGATGATTTAAAACTGGGCCAGCAGCTGGGTCTGTACCCGGATGAAGCGCAGTTGCAGCAATTGTTTGAACAGCGTCACCGCAACAAGCAGCGGATCTTAGACTCCTTGCATGGCCATGGCGCTTTACCTACCGATTACCCGCGTCAGGTCGAGCAGGTTGGGATGGAGCCGGTGCTGGCCCGGGCCTTGCAACTGCATCTGGCCAAAGGTCACAGCCAGCTGCTGAGTTTGCAACTGGAAGACTGGATGCAGATGACCCAGCCGGTCAATGTGCCCGGAACCAGCGACGAATACCCGAACTGGCGCCGCAAGCTCAGCCAGACGCTGGAGCACTGGCAGCAGGACCCGGCCCAGCAGGATTTGATGCAGCAACTTACTAAGGCCAGACGCGACTGGCTGTACTAGTTTTCATCCAGAAACGGGCTCCTGCCCTTATTCTGGAACGACAAATGAAAATTGCGATTTCCATTTGTCTCACATTTTCAATGCGTTACCACGCACTGAAAATGG
>SKGJ01000118.1 GCA_007117525.1 Alkalimonas sp. | reverse complement strand
GTTTTCAGGCTGAAGTAAAGCAATTGCTGAACCTGATGATCCACTCCTTGTACTCCAATAAAGAAATTTTCCTGCGTGAGCTGGTATCCAACGCATCCGATGCCGCCGATAAACTGCGTTTTCTGGCATTATCAGAGCCAGGCTTGTATGGCGATGATGGTGAATTGCGGGTTCGGATCAGCATGGATAAGGATGCGAAAACACTGACCATCAGCGACAACGGCATCGGCATGACCGAACAAGAGGTCAAAGAGCATCTGGGAACCATCGCCAAATCTGGCACCAAAGAATTTTTTGCCCAGCTGTCCGGCGATCAAAGCAAAGATTCCAAGCTGATAGGTCAATTTGGTGTCGGTTTTTACTCGGCCTTTATTGTGGCCGATAAAGTGACGGTGCGTACCTTAAAGGCCGGCGCTGACGCCAGTCAGGCGGTGGAGTGGGAGTCGGCCGGTGAAGGCGAGTACAGCCTGGCACCGTGCAAAAAAGAAGGCCGTGGTACCGACATTATTTTGCACCTGCGTGAAGGGGAAGAGGAGTTCCTGGAAAAATACCGGGTCCAGTCCATCATTACCAAGTACTCGGATCACATCAGCATTCCGGTCGAAATGTGGCAGGAAGAACAAGCCGAAGTCAAAGGTGAGTCGGAAGAAGACACTATTCCGGCTAAGCCTGCGCACTGGCAAGCCATCAACAAGGCGACTGCGCTCTGGACCCGGGATAAGTCCGACATCAGTGATGAAGAGTACCAGGAGTTTTACAAGCACATCTCCCACGACTGGACCGAGCCGATGAGCTGGAGCCACAACAAAGTTGAAGGCAGCACCAACTACACCAGCTTGTTGTACATCCCGAAAAAAGCACCTTTTGATCTGTGGAATCGCGAAGCCCGCCATGGCTTAAAGCTGTACGTGCAGCGCGTCTTTATCATGGACGATGCCGAAGAGTTTATGCCAAGTTACTTGCGTTTCTTCAAAGGCTTGCTGGACTCCAGCGACTTGCCACTGAACGTGTCCCGTGAAATTCTGCAAGATACCAAGGTCACCCAGGCACTGCGTAAAGGCTGTACCAGCCGCGCCCTGAAAATGATGGAAAAGCTGGCCAAGGACAGCGAGCAGTACCAGCAGTTCTGGGATGAGTTTGGTCAGGTGCTGAAAGAAGGCCCGGCTGAAGACATGGTCAACAAAGAGAAAATTGCGGCTCTGCTGCGCTTTGCTTCCACTCACAACGACGACAGTGTGCAGACTGTTTCCCTGAACGATTATCTGAGCCGGATGAAAGAAGGCCAGGATGAAATTTACTACCTGGTGGCCGATAATTTTGCTGCGGCCAAGCACAGCCCGCATTTGGAAGTATTCCGTAAGAAAGGCATCGAAGTATTGTTGCTGTCGGATCGCATCGATGAGTGGTTGATGCAGCACCTGACCGAGTTTGAGCAGAAAAAATTCCGCTCTGTGGCCAAAGGTGGCCTGGATTTGTCCAAACTGGACGATGAAGCCGACAAAGAAGCGCAGCAGCAAACCGAAGAAGCCTTCGCCAGTGCCGTAGAGCGCTTTAAAACGGCTTTGGGTGAGCAAGTCAAAGATGTCAAAGTCAGTCACCGTCTGACCGATAGCCCAGCTTGTGTGGTCACGGATGAGTTTGATATGAGCACGCAGATGATGAAGCTGATGGAATCGGTGGGACAGAAGGTACCCGAGGTGAAGCCGATCTTTGAAATCAATCCTGAACACGAGTTGGTCAAGCACATTGCCGACGAGCAGGACGAAAGTCGCTTTAAAGAGTGGGCCGAAGTGCTGCTGGAGCAGGCCTTGTTGGCTGAGCGTGGCAGTCTGAAAAACCCCGCGACCTTTGTTGGACGACTGAACAAGCTGCTGCTGTCGCTGACTAAGTAGTACCATTCTTAAAGGCGGGCACTAACGCAGCGCTGAACAAAAACCGAGCTCTTGGCCGACTAAAGTCGTAACCAAAACGAAAAACACCAGCGGATATGCTGGTGTTTTTTTAGCTGCGGCGTGAGCCCTTGGGTGCCTGCATTCGACCAAAGGCCAACAGTGCAGCAGGCATCCTTTTGTCACCGGACAAACTTCTTGTTTCAGCTGCGGCATTGTGTAAAGATCCCGCCAGATAACTATTTCATTATTGAGAACACATGAGGGTGTTGTATGCGGATTATTTTGTTGGGTGCCCCTGGTGCCGGTAAGGGGACTCAAGCTCAGTTTCTGATGAACAAGTTTGGCATCCCGCAAATTTCAACCGGTGACATGCTGCGCGCTGCTATTAAAGCGGGTACGGAGATGGGCCTGGCTGCCAAGCAAGTGATGGATGCAGGTCAACTGGTGTCCGATGACATCATCATTGGCTTGGTGAAAGAGCGCATTGCAGAGCCGGATTGCGCCAAAGGCTTTTTATTGGATGGCTTTCCGCGCACCATTCCGCAGGCAGAAGCCATGGATGCACACGGCATTGCCGTTGATCATGTGATTGAGTTTGATGTGCCGGATGATGTGATTGTGGAGCGGATGGCGGGGCGTCGTGTTCACCCAGCTTCTGGCCGTGTTTACCATCTGGTGTACAATCCACCAAAAGTTGCAGGCAAAGACGATGCCACCGGTGAAGAGCTGGTGATTCGGGCCGATGATACCGAAGAAACCGTCCGTAAGCGTCTGGCGATTTACCATGATCAGACCAAGCCACTGGTTGACTTTTACCGCGCAGCGGCAGCTGCTGGCAAAACGCGTTATCACCACCTGGATGGCACCCAAAAAGTCGATGCCATTGCTGCGCAACTGACCACCTTGCTTGCATAAAGCAGTTTGACAGAAAAAAGCGATGCTCAGGGCATCGCTTTTTTGTTTTACCCTTCGGCTAGCATGGTGTTCAGTGCGGCCAATACCGCGTCGTAATCCGGCTCGTTGGCCAGTGTTTGCACTTGCTGCAGGTAGCGAATTACCCCCTTGGCATCAATCAGGATGACGGTGCGTGCCAGCAGCCCCATATCTTTAATCAGCAGACCATAGTTGCTGCCAAAGTCTCGCCATACTGCATCGGACAGCACCTGCAACTGATCCACCGCTTCTTGCTCGCAAAACCGCCGCTGAGCAAATGGTAGATCGGTACTGATAGTCAGCATCACCACCTCGTCGGGCACATTGGCAACTTCCTGGTTAAAACGTCTGGTTTGCAAGGAGCAGGTTCCGGTATCAATACTTGGCACCACACTGATCAGCACGGGTTTGCCCGCGAAGTCTTGCAGTGCAACCGGACGAAATTGCTGATCCACCACACGAAAATCAGGTGCTTGCTGACCCACTTCCACCGGATGCCCTTGCAGCACTACGCGTTGGTCGCCTGCTCGGATATCACTTAACCTGCTGGGTAGCTGAGCAGTCAGATCAATGGCATGGCAACTGCCCGCTAACAAAGCACTGCCGAGCAAAAGGGGTAAATAAAAGGACGTTGTTTTCATTGTCGGTACCTCGCAAACTCAGGGTTAAGCTAAGATGGCTATTTATCCATTGAGCGTATAAACTATAAACAAACCAGCATAATAACGAACGGCCTATGATCCCTGCTGTAGTAATTTGTGATGACTCCAACCTGGCTAGAAAGCAAATGGCGCGCTGTTTGCCAGACAGTTGGCAGTCGCGCATTCAATTTGCTGCCCATGGGGCTGAAGCTCTGCAACTTATCAAGTCCGGCACGGTCGATCTGTTGTTTTTGGATCTAAATATGCCGGTGCTGGATGGTTATCAGGTACTGGCCGCACTCAAAGAAATGCAATCCAGCATTAAGGTAATCGTTGTCTCTGGTGATATCCAGCCGGAAGCCTATGAGCGGGTGATGAAACTGGGAGCGGCAGATTTTGTCAAGAAACCGGTCGATGTTAATAAAATCAGTGCTCTGTTGGATACTGTCGCTGCTGAACACCAGGCTGAGGCAAAGGGCTCCATGCCACCTAAGCCAGCCCTCACCCAGCGAATTGAGGTGGATGCAGAGTTGCGCGATGTGTTTCAGGAAATCACCAATGTTGCCATGGGGCAGGCTGGTGATCTGCTGGCGCGTTTACTCAATGTCTTTGTGAAACTGCCGATTCCCAATGTCAATCTAATCGAGGTCAGTGAGCTGCATATGGCGCTTGCTTCGGTTGAAGACGAAAGCAGCACTTCCGCCGTTTGTCAGGGCTTTATTGGTGGTGGCGTATCGGGAGAAGCGTTGCTTATTTTAACCGACTCCAGCTTCAAAGACGTGGCTCGCTTAATGAACTACCATGGTAAGTTGACGCATCAGGTTGAGCTGGAACTCTTGATGGACATTGCCAATATTCTGATTGGTTCGGTGTTAAAAGGCTTGTCAGAACAACTGGATATGGGTTTTAGTCAGGGCCACCCTGTGGTACTGGGCCAGCATGCTGCGGTCAGTGAGCTGATTAAAGCCAATGCTGGCCGCTGGCGTAAAACCCTGGCGATAGAAATCAGCTATGGCATCGAAAACTACGACATTATGTGTGATCTACTGTTGCTCTTTACCGAAGACAGTGTCAAAACACTAAAAAATAAAGTGGCATTTTTACTGGAAGATTAGTTAT
>SKGJ01000330.1 GCA_007117525.1 Alkalimonas sp. | reverse complement strand
TTTCCACCCCTTCCAGATTGCCAATATCGTCCAGGATATGGCTCAGCTGCTCGGTATTCTGCGCTTGTACCACAGCGATTAAATCGTATTCGCCACTGATGGCATAGAGCGCTGCTACCTGCGGCATGTGCTTTAACTCCAGGTTGGTGCGGGCGGTGAGCTTTTGTTTCACTTTAATTGAGACATGGGCGGCCACCTGCTCGGCCAGATAACGGCTGCCCAACTCCACGGTATAGCCCTGAATCACCCCTTGCTGCTCCATCCGTTGCAGCCGATTCTGGATGGTGGTGCGCGATACCTGCAGCGCCCGCGCCAAATCCGAGACACTGGCTCTGCCGTTGGTACGGAGGATTGCCAACAGCTGTTCATCGTCCGAGCTTATCATTCTGACACCTTTATTGGTCAAATTGCATAAATAACTTTCAATAGTGTACAGAATGATACTGCAAAATGGCAGTCATGACGATTACACTGGGGTATCAAAATTTCGGTGGTATCTTTTCTCCGGTTCCCTGCCGACAATCCATTCAGTGAGGTTTTTCATGCAACAGGTAAACAGAGCACTATTCGATGACGTGATGGTTCCAAACTATGCTCCGGCTCAGATGATTCCGGTGAAGGGCGAAGGTTCACGGGTTTGGGATCAGCAGGGTAAAGAGTACATCGACTTTGCCGGTGGTATTGCGGTGAACTGTCTGGGACATTGCCATCCGGCGCTGGTGTCTGCGTTAAAAGAGCAGGGTGAAAAGCTGTGGCATTTGTCCAATGTGCTGACCAACGAGCCTGCCTTGTTGCTGGCTAAAGCCTTGGTCGATGCTACCTTTGCCGAGAAAGTTTACTTTGCCAACTCCGGTGCTGAAGCCAATGAAGCCGCGCTGAAACTGGCCCGTCGTTTTGCCAAAGATCAGTTTGGCGAGCACAAAGATCAAATTATTGCTTTTAAACAAGGCTTCCATGGCCGTACTTTCTTTACGGTCACTGTCGGTGGGCAGCCAGCCTATTCCGATGGTTTTGGTCCTAAGCCGGAAGCCATTGAGCATGCCGAGTTTAACAACATCGACAGCTTAAAAGCCTTAATCTCTGATCGCACCTGTGCGGTGATGGTCGAGCCGTTGCAAGGTGAGGGTGGGGTTGTGCCCGCCGATGTTGAATTCATGCAGCAAGTGCGGGCGCTGTGCGATAAGCACCAGGCCTTGCTGATTTTTGATGAAGTACAAACCGGTGTCGGTCGTACCGGTGAGCTTTATGCCTACGTGGGTTTAGGGGTGACGCCGGATATTCTGACCACGGCCAAAGCCCTCGGCGGTGGCTTCCCGATTGGGGCTATGCTGACCACCACCGCCATTGCCAAACACCTGGTCCCAGGCACCCATGGTTCGACCTATGGTGGCAACCCGCTGGCTTGCGCGGTGGCATTGGCAGCGCTGAACACCGTTAACCAACCAGAAGTATTGGCTGGTGTTAAAGCCAAAGAGCAAGTATTTCGTGATGGTTTGCGTCAGATCAATGATAAATACCAGATTTTCGATACCATTCGCGGCCAGGGCTTGCTGCTGGGTGCCGTGTTGAACGCCAATTATGCCGGCAAGGCACGCGATTTTATGGTGGCTGCTGCTGAAGAAGGCCTGATGGCGCTGGTGGCCGGTGCCAATGTGGTGCGTTTTACGCCGTCACTGGTGATCCCGGATGCCGATATCCTTGAAGGTCTGGCACGCTTTGAGCGTGCAGTGGCCAAAATCGTGCAGGGTTAAACACGCATGTTGGTGATTCGCCCTATTCAGAGCAGTGATTTTGCCGCGCTGCGCCACATTGCGGAAGAGTCTGGTGCTGGCTTTACCTCCTTGCCGGTCAACGACAGTCGGCTGCAGCAAAAGATTGTGCACTCTGAAGCCAGTTTTGCGCAGCAGGTCGAGCAGCCGGGTCAGCAGGGCTATTTGTTTGTGCTGGAGGATACTGCCACTGGCGATATTGTCGGTACTACCGGCATTGAAGCGGCAGTTGGGCTTGAGACACCACTCTATCATTTTCAACAAAACAGGGTGATGCATCACTCGGCCGAGCTGAATGTGTTAAATCAGTTGAAAACGCTGACACTTTGCAACGATTACACCGGTGCTTCAGAGATTTGCACGCTGTTCTTGCGTCAGAGCTACCGCAAAGGCTATACCGGGCGTTTTCTGTCCAAAGTGCGCTTTTTGTTTATGGCCGAACATCCGCAGCGTTTCGCGGATACGGTGATTGCCGAAATGCGCGGTGTTTCAGATGGCAATGGCCAGCCGCCATTTTGGGGCTGGTTGCAAAAGCTGTTTTTAACCATCGACTTTCCAACCGCCGATCATCTGATTGGGGTGGGGAAAAAAGCTTTTATCGCCGAGCTGATGCCGCGGCATCCGATTTACGTGGGTTTGTTGCCGGAAGAAGCGCAGCAGGTGATTGGTCAGGTGCATCAGCAAACCAAACCGGCGCTGAAAATGTTGCAACAAGAAGGCTTTGTCCATCGTGGTTATGTCGATTTGTTCGATGCTGGCCCCACCATCGAAGCCCGGCTGAGCCAGATCCATTCGGTGGCCAGCAGTCTGAAGGTGCCGGTTCGGTTGGTAGAGCAGCTGGATCACGGCCAGATGCTGGCCATCAGCAACACCGGTACCCAAGGCTTTCGTGCCAGTTTCAGCGACCAGGCTCGCTTTGATGAACACGAAGGCGTCTTGTTGCTGAAGCCTGAGCTGGCTGATGCACTGCAACTTAGCGAAGGCGAGCTGGCTCGCTTTATTGTGCTGGAAAAAGGCCGTCGTTAAGCCGGTATTGATTGAAATCAAATTTGTTATACTAGCTGCCCCGCTGGGGCATCCTGGAAGTTAAGAAGTAAGGTGAGCGTCATGCATAGCAACGTCAATGAGCTGTTTGAAAATTTGTGGCAGAACTACCTGGAAGTAACGCCTTCTGCCAAGCGTGTCCATCAGCTGCTGGGAAGCTCGCAGCAGGCAGACATCATCAATGACCATATCGCCTTACGGACCTTCAATCTGGAAAAAATCGGGTTGGAAAAGCTGGCCGCGCATTTCAAAGCGGTGGGCTACCAAGAGTGTGGCGAGTACCATTTTGCAGCGAAAAAGCTCTATGCCAAGCATTTTGAGCACCCGGATCGCAATCAGCCGAAGGTCTTTATCTCCGAGCTGTTGCTGGAGCAGTGCTCTGAAAAGCTGCAGCGTATTGTCACTGAGCTGGTTGCCCAGATCCCGGACGATGCGGTGACAGCCGATAACTTCCTGTATTCCGGTACCCATTGGTCAATGGACCATGCTACCTACGAAGCCCTGCTGGCAGAAAGCGAGTACGCGGCCTGGATGGCAGCCTGGGGCTTCCGTGCCAACCACTTTACCGTCAGTGTCAATGCGCTGGAAAACTTCGAGACGCTGGAGCAGGTCAATCAGGCACTGAAAGACGGTGGCTTCCTGCTCAATACCTCAGGCGGCGAGATTAAGGGCAGCAAAGAGGTGTTGCTGGAGCAATCCTCCACCCTGGCTGATCTGATTACCCTGCCGTTCAGCGATGGCCCAGCCACTATTCCTAGCTGTTTCTACGAGTTTGCCCGTCGCTACGAAGTGGCACCAGGCATGCTGTACACCGGCTTTGTTGCGGCTTCTGCCGATAAAATCTTCGAGAGCACCAACGCCCGTTAAACATCAGGCGTTCAAGCTATCCTGCCACGCCGGGTGATCCATCACCCGGCGTTTTTCGTTGTGTTGTTCAGGTGCAATTCATTGTGTTCTTTTTAGGCTGCATGCTACCTTTGATGCTGAATCCCTGAACGGCTGGATGCTAACTTCATGATTAAAAGAAAAATAAGCGCTTTACTGATGACTGGCATGCTCAGCATCGGTCTGCTGCAGGCAGAGGAGCTGACGCTGGAACGGGTGCAGCTGCAACTGGAACATCCGGCCAATGGCAGCGTGATGAAACTGCCAGAGCAGCCTTATCTGCTGGTGTCGGGTTTTAACCAGTACCAACGCTGGCTTAGCCTGATTGACAGTGATGCTTACGAAGTGCAGCCTCTTGCGATTCCGCCATCGGCGCAATTTTTTACCAACGCTCAACTGGCGGGTTATGAACGACCGCAACTGGTGTTTTGGGGCCTTGATGGTCTTTATCACATGCAGTTACCGAGTGGCGAATACCAGCAACTGCTGGAAGTGAGCTCGGTGCATCGGGTGCTCGACCCGGTGCGGCTGCGCCAGCGCAATTTTTCTCTGGATTTGGGAAGCGAGCTGACGGACTTTTTTATTCCGGATTTTACCGAGTCGCACCTGCTGCGCCAGCAAGCCGATGGCAGCTTCCGCCATTACCGGTTGCAGCTGCCCAGTCGTATTCAAAGCTGGCAGAGCAGCCGGCTGGATTACCAACCACGTCGTCCCTTTGTGTTGGACAGCAATGGCAATGGTCGCAAGGATCTTTTGGTGGTGGATGACGGTCGCTTCTGGGCCTTTCTGCAAGCAGATGACGGCAGTTTCAGTGAGCAGCCAACCGAACTGGATTGGCCAGTGCCCTTGTCGACAGAGCGAACTTTGGATCAGCGCAACGATGCCGGCCGCAGTTATCAGGGACAACAGCTGGACCGGCTTTT
>SKGJ01000208.1 GCA_007117525.1 Alkalimonas sp. | reverse complement strand
TGGCAAATCAATCAGTATCTGATTCAGTTCGATGTGGCGGGAGGCCAGGCGATGGCGGATTTGGTGCTGGACTTTGGCGCTGAGATAAGCGTACCGACACCGGTGCGGGCAGGCTATACCTTTGTGGGCTGGAGTCCGGCGTTGCCAGCGACCATGCCGGCCAATGATGTGCAGGTCACCGCTTTGTGGCAACCGAGCAGCGTGACCGTCACCTCCAAAGGTGGCAGTCTGGGTGTGCTGAGTGCGTTGCTGCTGGCTGGACTTCTGCTGGTACGGCGCAGTAAAGCCTGGCTCAAAGCCGGCTGTGCCGCCCTGTGCTTGCTGCCGCTACTGGCTTTTAGCCAGGACTTTTACGCCGGCGCACAAGGCGGCATTGCTCACAGTCACAGCTCTGGGTCCTTGGCCAGCGCAGTGGAGCGCAAATTAAACGCCGAAGGGATTTCGGGCACGGTAACGCTGAACTCCAACTCGGACCAAGCCTACCGGATTTTTGCTGGCTATCGTTTCAATGAATGGCTGGCAGCGGAGTTGGGCTGGCTGGATTTGGGCGAAGCCCAGTTGCACTACGATGGCTTGCCGGTTAATCAGGCGCGTGTGACGCTGCTGGCCCAGCCGCAACGCGGCCGTGGGGCAGAGCTGAGCCTGGTGGGCCAACTGGCCCAGCATGAGGTCTGGCAGCCATATCTGCGGCTGGCACTGTTTGACAACCGCAGCCGTTACGCCTTTACCGGCCCGGCTGCCGAGCCGGTAGAGCGCCGTGCAGGCATGCGGTTGGGGCTGGAGTTTGGGCTGGGCTATCAACTGAGTTCGGAGTGGCAGCTGATGGCAGCCGCTGCTCAGTACGACACTAAACACTTCAATACCCGTTTCTTTAGCCTGGGCTTGCGTTACTCCTTCTGAGGGCAGGCCATGGCGTCGATGCCAAGAGCGCTTAAGCGGTGCTGCAGCCTGGGCAGTACCGCGGGTTCTTGGCAACTGATTTGATAGACCAGCAGTTGAAGTTTCTCTCTGAGTAAGGCGTCTTGCTGCAGCAGCGGATAGGTTTGCTGCCAACTGGCATCGGCCCAAAGCAATGTCCAAAGTTCGGCTTTGTCTTCTTCCAAGCCGCTCATGGCATAGCGATTGATAAAGCCTTGCATGGGATGACTAAAGGCTGCATGGCTACTGGCGCGGGCATAAGCACCGCCTTTGCCATAGCGAAAGCCATCGGGTTTAAGCGGTAACCAGAGTGGATCCCGGTAGAAAGGGGTGCCGTAGAGCCTAGCTTCCAACTGATGGTAAAATTCGTGGTGCACGACGTGACGATTGAACGCCATATCGAAGTGCGCAATGTCGTAAATCAATACATCACGCACATAGTCCGGCACGGCCAGCCTAGGCTGGCCGGCAATGGACAGATCCCGTACCAATAAAATATGCTGCACCCCTGACAGTGCCAGCAGCTCCGGTGGGTACTTCCTAAGCTCCTGATGAAGCATCCGCAGATAGGCCGGTAAAGCAGGGTCCATCGGATCCACCGGCTGAAAATCGAGATCCCAGGGCGCCAGGGGCAATTCAGTGCTGTCCAGAGTCACGGAAATGCCTAGGTCGTGATTCAACTGCGGCAGCAACAAGCTGCTGATAGAAGCAGGGGCAGGGCTTTGCTTCGCTGGGGGCGGTAACTGACTGCAATGACTCAGGGCCAGCATCAAACCCAGCGCCAATGGCAGCTGCCAGTGGTGCCTCATTTGTTGAGCCACTCGGTGGGCTTGAACCGGTGCTGTGCACTTCGGCTAATGGCCAGTGGCTTGCTACAGCCCTTCATCCAGGCTTGCATTTGCTCCGAGTCGAGTGCTTTCACATGATCCAATTGCTGGCTGTTGATCAGGGTGCTGCGATGAATGCGCCAGAAGATAGCCGGGTCTAATTGTTTTTCCAGCTCTTTTAACGGGGTCCGTACTACAAACTCACGCTCGGTGGTTACCACTTCGACATAGCGGCCACTGGCATGAAAGTAGAGAATGTCGGCAGTATTTTGCAGCCAGATCTTATTGCCCAGTTGCAGGGTAAGCTGGCGCAGGTACTTGCCAGATTGCGTCGACGGGAAAAGGGCCGGATCCAGCGCCTGCGGTGGGCTGGCTTGTTCCAGTCGTTGCTGCAATCGGCTGATGCACTGCTGCAAGCGCGCGTCGGAGTAGGGTTTGAGCAGATAGTCCAAAGCACCGGTTTCAAAGGCTTTGACCGCGTATTGATCGTAGGCGGTGACAAACACCAAATGGCATCGATGGCTGCTCAGACAGGCGACATCAAGACCGGACAGTGCACCCATTTGCACATCCAAAAAAGCCACTTCCGGCTGATGCTGCTCCAATGCTGCCAGCGCTTCTTCACCGCTGCAGCACTGAGCGACGATGGTGGCTGCTGGCCAATATTTTTGCAGCTTTTTGGCCAGACTTAGCCGGAGGATCTCTTCATCTTCTGCAATCAGCAGCTTGGTCATGCCATCGGTACTCCTATGGTCGCTGTGGTCCAGGCATTATCTTCGACCTGGATGCGAAAAAAACCTTGCTGACCGTAAGCCGTGTTGAGTCGGGCCTGCAGGTTGCTCAGACCAGTGCCCGGTTGTGACTGCAAAGGTTGGGCTGCACTGTCCCGCACTTGAATGATCAGCTGAGCGTTTTCTTGCCAAGCTGCCAGCTCGATCAACCCTTGTTGGTTGATCTTTTCAATGCCGTGCTTGATGGCGTTTTCAACCAGTGTAAGTACCGACATTGGCAAGACAGGCGCTTCTGCAACTTCAGGCTGGATTTGCAGCCGATACTGCAAGCGCTGGCCAAAGCGGATTTGTTGGATGGCCAGGTAGCGCTCAATAATGGCAACTTCCTCGGATAACGGAATTCTGGGTTGTCGAAACTGCGGAATGCTGGCGCGCAAGTACTGGGTCAGTTCTTCGAGCAATAACTTGGCTTTGTCGGGATCCAGATCGATCAAGTTGTGCATATTGGCCAGGGTATTAAAGAAGAAATGGGGTTCCAATTGTGCTTGCAGCAAGTGCAGCTCCATCGCGGCTTGATCCCGTTGCTGGGTGGTTTCGTGAATTTGCTGCTGCAGCTGCTGAAATTGCGGTCGGGTGATACGGTTCTTCAGGTAGAGCAAGACAAAAATCACCCAGACCGAAGACAGTAAAATACGCAGCAGATAAGTAGCCGCTTCCCAAAGCGGGGGGAGCAAGGTTTTATCCCAGGGAAACACCAACATGCTGAGAGCCCAGCTCAACAAAAAGGTGAGGGCACCAATGGCCGCCATGCGCCAAAAAGAGACCGATTGGCTGGGAGCTGGCATCAGTAGCAGGTACACCAACACTAGGGCAAAGCCGACCAGATTAAAAACCTTGGCGTATTCGATAAAGTTTGCCAACAGATAGTTGAAACTAAAGTCCGGTTGGTACACCTGCTGGTGCAAAGCGCTCAGCACCGCACAACTGGTACTGAGCAGCGCAATGACACCGATATCGGCGGGCCTGAGCAAGCGTAAACGCTGGTTCAGTTTTTTTATCGGTTGCTGGATGGCAAAAGTTCTCATACGGCTCACATCAGGCTCTTATTAGACAAAGGGCTCTGCCGTTCAGAGCCCTGTGGCAGATGTATCAGAAACGGTACTGAATGCCAAGGTTGTAATAGCGGCCTAGGGTATCAAATAAGCCTGCGGTGTAGCCCATTTCCCAGCTGGCACCACCGGTATTGGCACCGGGTACCTGAGGCGTTTTGCGGTCTGTCAGGTTAAATACCGATGCCGAGAGTGACAGCTGTTCACTCAGGCGGTGACTTAGCCCCAGATCCAGATACCAAACCCGGTTGGTTTCGATCACGTCGTAACGCTCCGGATCGCGCGATAAACTAGGTTTTTGCCGGCCAATGTAATGGGCTGTCAGGCTAAGCGTACTGCGCTCGTTGCTGACACTAAAGCGGTTACGGCCACGCCACTTTGGAAATGCCATGCTACCGACTGTTTCCAACGTTGCGGCTGCCGGATCCGATTGCAGCTTGCGCTCAATTAATCGGCCCCAATGGCTGTTCAGGCTGAAGGTCAGGCCCAAAGATTCCAGTGGGTAGCGGTAATCCAGCGCGTAATCAATGCCGCGGGTTTGGTGACGGGCCAGGTTCAGGTAGGATAAATTCAGCACCATCAAATCATCTCTGCGCTCAATCAACTGGCAAAATACGTTGTCCAATGTGCTGCTGTCCATGCAGTTCGGGTAGACTTCAGTCCAAGGGAGGGTGCCTATTTTGTCGACCAGATTGATATCCCAGTAGTCGATAGTCAGGTTGAGGTTGTCAATAAAGTCTGGCGAATAGACCAGGCCGCCGGTGAAGGTGTAGGCGCTTTCTGCTTTCAAGTCCAGGTTGCCGCTGGTGATAATCAAAGCGTCCCAGTAGTAATTGGCTGGATCTTCCAGCCCCTGAGCATCGCAGTTATCCTCGCGGTATTCAGAGCCAAAGGGACGGTAAGCTGAAAAGCAGACTTCCAGCACATAATTGCGGAATTGACTGTCTGGCTGGAAAATTTCATTAATGTTGGGCGCCCGAACTGCTTTGGCACGTGATGCCCGCATTTTTAAGCTGTCAAAGGGCATCCAGTCCAGCCC
>SKGJ01000274.1 GCA_007117525.1 Alkalimonas sp. | reverse complement strand
TGGGGCTGCCCTGTTTGCTGTTAATTTGGCTTTGGCAACGAGCCAGTCATCGACGCAGCGCTTTAGAGCAAGAAAGCAAGGCGATCGAACAGGTGCTGATGCATTGGCTGGCGAATGAGCCTGAACTGCCCCTCCCTGAAAATCACGCGCTGTCCGGCTTACTCAAACAATGGAAGCATCAACATCAGCAGCAGCAAGCGCAGCAGCATCAGCAGCAGCAAGCTCTGACTGACCAGTTGACTGAGCTAAAAGCAGCGCATCAGGCCACCCTGGAGCAGTTGCATCAGAGTGAGCAGGCCCAGCAGCGACAAGAACAGGCTGAGAAACAGTGTGAGCATCAACGGATTCAACTCTTACGTCAGCTGGTACAGACACCAACCCATTGTCAGCCAACTTTGCTGCAGGACTTGTTGTTGGTGCGACAGGAGTCTGGCAGTGAGCAAAGCATCGAGTTGCCTTCATGGGTTGGGCTACAGGCATCGTCGTGGCGAGCGTTGTTACCCAGTCAGCAGTGCCTACAACTCGAAGAAGACAGTAAGGCCTCCGAGTATCAGCTGACCCTGGCGGCTGAGGCGTTGGCTTTAGGTTGTCGGGCACTGCTGCGGTTAACCGCAACCTATGGTGGTCAAAGCCAGTTGAGTATGCAATGGCAGCTGGACCCGGTTGACGGTCAATTGGTGCTGCACTTGCTGCTCAAAGGTCAGTCATTGCCGGCTTCTTTGTGCCAGCAGTTGCAACAGGCTCCGCAACAGCCCGAAACGGACCCTATCTCGGATGTGCAATTGTTTGGTCGTTGCTGTCAACAGTTGCAGGCGGAGGTAGAGGTTTCCTGTTTGGATGAGTTGGGCTCTGCAATCCAGTTGACGATTCCAGTCAAAGTTAGCTGCGCTCAGCCTTGGATGCCATTGCCGACATTGCAGCTGCTGGCATTACCGGGGATTTTGCCGGAAGCGCAAGTGCAAAGCATCAAGTCGGCCTGTCATCAGCTGCTGCAGGAGTCGCGACTCAGTCACTTTGCCGCCAGCCAGTCAGCATCCTGTCCAAGCGTACTGGCATTGCCAGAGCCGGAGCATCCCGATGCGGCATTGTTCCGCTCCTTGCTTGCTGGTTTGCATGGCATTGCGCTGGCCAAAGCGGAGCATTGTGCAGCCTGGCAGGCTCAGAGTGCCACTAAGGTTTTGCCTTTGCCACAAAGTGCAACAGAACTGACTCAGGCTCTGGAGCAGCTTGGCAGCCAAGCCATGGGGAAACGGCATTTGTTGGTGGTGGACGACAATGAAACCAATCAGGCCTTTGTGCAGGCGATGCTGGCTTCTTTCCCATTGCACCTAACCTCAGCGACCACTGGGCAGCAGGCACTAAACCTGTGTCGTCAACAGCGTTTTGATGTCATTCTAATGGACATTCAGTTGCCGGATTTGTCTGGCATCGAGGTGACCCGGCAATTACGTCAGCTGCCGGCTTTTCAGCAGATCCCAATCCTGGCTTTTACTGCCCATGCGCTGCCGGATGAAGTGGCTGCATTTAAAGCCGCTGGTATGGATGATGTGGTCATTAAGCCGCTGGATGCTTCCAAGCTGGCTAGTCTGATGCGTTGGTGTCAGCCTCCGCCTGTTGCAGGCGCTTAACCACAAAAAAAGGGCTGAGCAGCTGTTGTAGAGCCTCGAGATACAGCGGCTGAGGTTGCAAGGTGAGCAACGGCAGCAGCTCATCGCCGAGTGGGCTGAATTTGTAATAATGCAGTACCAAACCACTCTGAATAGCTGTGCATTGCAGGTGCTGCTGCTGAATGGTCAGCTGAATGCTATCGCCTTTGCTCAGTTCGCCACTTTCAATTTCCTCATGATGCAACAAGCCGGTATCCATTAAGCTCAGGATGTCGGGGTAGCTTAACCGGTATTGGCTTAGGTTAAGCATGGCTTTGCCACGACCGGTTATCAGGCGCAGCAAAGAAGGGCGACGCAGTACCGCAAAATAAATTCGCCCCGAACCTTCGACACTGCTCCGGCAGCTCAGACTGGCGGCTTGTTGCAGTGCCAGGGCTTCTTTGTGGCTCATTTTTTTTAATACATAGAGTGTTTTCAGTGAAAACTGCCCCGGGGTCGCGATTTCACAGGCCAGAATTTTGGCCCAGAGTTGCTGCATCCCCGGGTTGGCAATGTTCAATGCCAGTTCGCAGTAATGGTGAAACCAATCCGGGTCAACCTCACGGTCGTTAACCTGCTCCGGTGCATAATCGGCACTGAGCGCGATAATTCGCTCGAGATTAAGTTGCTGGCGCTCTTGTTGCATCCGCAAACGACGTTGCAACCGCTGCGTCAAAGGCAGTTGATCCAGACCGCTTTGCTGGCTTAATTGCACACCGGCATAGGCAGATAAACGCTTGAATTTATTATAAAATCTCGGTGATCGTTTTACCTTGTTGCCTTTGGGCGTCTTGGTGCCGGCCGGAGGGGGGCTCGCTTTGACTTGGACGGGCCGAATGGATGCAGGCTCTGTGCTAGCTTTAGGGACGGTAAGTTTGGTCATGGCGTGGTTAAGTGTGTTGGATACTACTGATACTGGCAGTTGTGCTGGCTAAGTGCAAGTCAGCTGAAGGATGAGTTATCCATGGTTCGGGGCTTTGGCACCGACTTTTTAGGCGAATTCGTGCGATATCCGGGTTCAAACATTGCGCTTAACAGAAGTCTGTATATTATTATTAAAGGAGTTTTTAACGCTGAAATTTCATTCTTTCATGGGTAGTAATTAAGGATCGTGCATGGCACCAGAAGCAAACTCAGATGATTTTCTGTTCCTCGCAGATGATGAAGATGCCTTGGAGCCAGCAGAGCATGTCTTGGGTGAGTGGCAATTACTGATTGTTGATGATGACGAAGAAATTCACACGGTCACCAAATTAGCACTTTCTGATGTGATGGTTGAAGGTCGTCAATTGGCTTTTCATCATGCTTACTCCGGTAAAGAAGCGGTGCAGTTTCTTAAAGACCACCCAAATATTGCCCTGGTGCTGCTCGATGTGGTGATGGAAAGCGATGATGCTGGTTTAAAAGTGGTGCAGCAAATTCGGGATGAGTTAAAGCTGGAAGACACCCGGATTATTTTGCGAACTGGCCAACCTGGTTACGCTCCAGAAGAAAGCGTTATCAAAGAATACGACATCAACGACTACAAAACCAAAACCGAGTTGACCCGCAGCAAGTTGGTCACCACCATCATTGCCTCGCTGCGCTCTTACCAGCAAATCCGCACCATCAATCAGAACCGTATTGGTCTGCAAAAGATCATCAATGCCGGCGCCAACCTGCTGGAGCAGCACTCGTTGCACGAGTTCTCCGAAGGGGTAGTGACCCAAATTGCTTCCCTGATTGGCTTGAATGCGGAAGGCGTGCTGTGTGCCCAGATAGAAGACGATGGCAGCAACAGCGATACCATCTATGTGTTGGGGGCGGCTGGTCACTACGCTCCCTTTATCAAATGCCGGTTGGAGCGTATCGACAACAAACGCATCATTCAGCAAATCAACAGCTGTTTGCAGTCGAAGTCAAATATCTTTACCGACAAAGACACCACTTTGTATCTGGGCGCTGAGCATCATGCTGCTGCCGTTTATTTAGAAACCAATCGACCGGTTGAAGACTTTGATCGTCAATTGATTGAGGTTTTTTTAAGTAATATTTCAGTCGGCTATGAAAATGTTACTTTGTTTCAGCAACTGCGCCATGCGGCTTATATTGATCCACTGACCAAAACGCCAAACCGCAACGAGTTTACCAGCCTGTTGGCAGACACCCGGAGACTGGGAGCAAAAGACAGCGTCGCGGTGTTGATTGATGTCAATCATTTCTCCGATGTGAATGATGGCTTGGGACAAGAGGTTGGCAATGAGCTGCTGATTGCTATCACTCAGCGCTTGGTGCAGGAGTTTGGCAACGACGCTCAAATAGGCCGTATTGGCGCCGATGTGTTTGGCTTGATAGGCTCTGAGACAGTTCTCACTCCTGAGGCATTGGACCAACTCTTTATGGAGCCATTTCAGGCCTCGGAGCACAGTCTGCAGGTGGATGCAACCTATGGTTTTTGCCGGTTGAGCGACAGCAGTGAGCAAGGACTTGCTATTCTCAAGCATGTGTACATTGCGCTGAACCGGGCCAAGAAAAACATCAGTCGTAATTTTGAGTATTACCAGCAGCAAATGGAAGATGAAACCGCCGAGCGGTTGGTGCTGTTGCGTACTTTGCGGCAGGATTTTGCGCAGGACAAGCTGCAGTTGTGGTATCAACCGCAAATTTGCCTGAAAAGCCGAAAGGTGATTGGTATGGAGGCGCTGCTACGCTGGCCACAGCAAGGCGGTGGCTTTGTGTCTCCGGCGGTCTTTATTCCGCTGGCTGAGTACTCTGGCCTGATTGTTGAAATTGGCGCCTGGGTGTTGCAGCAAGCCTGCTTGCATCTGAAAGAGTTGGAGCGCCAGGGGTTTAATCATCTTCGTATCGCAGTGAATGTCTCTATGCCTCAATTTAGAAGTCCGCACTTTGTCGAGTCGGTGATCAATTGCGTGACGGAGCTGCAGGTAAAACCAGAATTGTTGGAGTTGGAGATTACTGAATCGGTGGTGATGGATGATCCTAAGATA
>SKGJ01000003.1 GCA_007117525.1 Alkalimonas sp. | reverse complement strand
CCCTGCTGCACTTCGGGGCGAAAGTCGCTTTTACCGGGCAACAGCTGCAGCAAGGCTGGTTCAAACTGCTGGGTGATGGAGGAGTCGGATTGCCAGAGAATATCCGACTCGTTGGTGATAAAGGCGCTGAGTCCCGAATTGGGCCGGGAAAAATCGGGAGCCAGGGCTACATTGCTTAGCTGGACCTTATCGGCAGACACCTGTATTTCCGACAAAATAGCATACAGATGCACCTCCAGCTTTTGCTCGGTGTTGGTGACCAGCTGGGTGTAAAAAGCGCGCTCAATGGCAATGAAAGAGCCTGGTAGTAAAAAAGCGAACAGCAGCAGGCTGATTAAACCCTGCCGCAGTTTCAGCGATAAAGACAGAATAGACATGCGCGGCTCAGTTGACCGCTAAGGTGAAGCGATAGCCGCGGCCTCGAAGGGTTTCAATCGGTTTCAGTGCGGCTTCCGGATCGAGCTTTTTTCGGAGCCGCAGTACGAAAACTTCGATCACATTGCTGTCCAGATCAAAGTCCTGATCGTAAATGTGTTCGGTCAGTTCGGTTTTGGAAATGACTTTATTGGGGTTCATCATAAAGTATTCCAATACCTTGTACTCATAAGCCGTCAAGCTGATTTCCTGCTCATGCAACCAGACTTGTTGAGTTCGGCTGTTCAAAGCAATGGGGCCTGCGGCCAGGGTAGGATCGGGTTGGCCAGCTGCGCGGCGTATCAGCGCATTGCAACGTGCCAGCAACTCTTCCATATGGAATGGTTTGGTCAGGTAATCATCGGCACCTGCGTCGAGGCCTTCGACTTTTTCCTGCCAGCTGCCACGAGCCGTTAAAATAATGATGGGGGTTTTGATGTCTTTTTTCCGGGCTTTGCGGATCAGGCTCAAACCATCCAGATGTGGTAGCCCCAAATCGATAATGGCCAGATCGTAGGGGTATTCGCCAAGTTTGAAGTCGCCATCCCGGCCATCAAAGGCCATATCGACACTGAATTGTTGCTCTGTCAGATGATTGCGGATCTGATTGGCCAACAGTTGTTCATCTTCTACCACTAAAATACGCATTAGCCTTCATCCCTTGTTACCCGGCCGGTTCGACCATCCACCACCACGGTTACTACCCGACCATCGCGTTGTAAAATGCGAATGCGATACTGCTGCGATTCTGTTTTCACATTAAGAACCCGGCCGGGAAATCGCTGCACAGCAAGCTCCGTAGCCTGCTCTTTGCTAATCGCTGAGCTGTTGTTGGCGCTTAGGTGCATCGGCAGGATGCAGAGCATGACAACCAGGGCCAAAATTGCGGTACGACGTAACATAGTTAGCTCCACCAAAGAGTTCGCTGATTGACCTGCATCCTTCCTATTCCTGTTGCTTAATAACCAGGCCTGACTGAGATCTGGACCGGTAAACGCGGACCTGGATCGTAGTCCAACATGGTTTGATAGTGACGGCCACGAAGTTGATAACTCACCTGATAGCCATCAAACACCTGGCGATACTGTACCGAACTATTGACGACCCGGCAACGCTGTTGATGCACTGCGGCGGGCTGATTATTTTGCCGTTGGATATCGCTGACCACAGCGCCACCTAACACCGCGCCTGCCGCCATGCCGACGCGCTTGTTGCTTTTGTTGCGACCCAGGGCATGACCAAGAGCGCCGCCAGCAATGGCGCCAAGCACTACTGGCGTTTGATCGTTTCGCTGGGCACCACGGTAATGAACGGTCTCGGTGTGGCAGACCTCTTGTGGAGTTCTGGTCGCCACCGTACGGTAGATGGGTTCGACTTTGGTGACACGGGCATACTCAATATGGCTGCTGTGCGCGAACACAGAACCGGCGGTCAGGCCCGAAAGGGCAACAATGACAGGAAGTAATTTGAACATAGACACCTCGCTTGTGGCTTTCTGGTTGGCATCATCACTTCTGAATTGAGCTATGGATGAGCGACCAATAACATTTACAGCTTAGTGGCAAGAGGCTTAATTTTGGCTGAATCATGGCCGAGAAAATTTCGCTTATTTTGTGTTTAAAATTTGATCATAATTTATTTTGGGTTATATTTGAAAAATCCCGGTTAAATTTGTGGGGTTTTAATGATTCATTTGCGTGACGCCGGGAGGCAAGTTGTTGAAGCGGTCTAACCCTAGGGTTAGAAGCCCCAAAAAAGGAGTTTAACAATGAAAAAAATGCTTTTTGTGTTCGGTTTTACCTTTGCGCTTTTAGCGGCCAACCAGTTGTGTGCACTGGAGGTACAGCCACAGCAGCAGCTGGAGCAATCGCAGAAATTGGCTGGGGTGCAAAAAATCGATTTAAATCGGTCCAGTCCAGATGAGCTGGCATTGATTCCGGGTATTGGTCAGCAAAAAGCCATTGCCATCCAGCAGCATGTTGCCGAGCATGGCCCAATTCGCAGTGAGCAGGAGTTGCAGGAGGTCCGTGGGATTGGACCCAGGTTAGCAGCAACGGTAGCGCAGTACGTGCGTTTTGAGGACTAAAGTGAAGACAGCCTCCTGCTTCCGATAAAAGCAGGGGGCTTTGTAGGGATCAATTGTCGCCCATAACCTTCATCTGCTCGTTGGCCCAGTGGATGGCTTCGTGGTAGGCATCCGGTACTTTGTCTACTGGCAGTTGCAAGGCTTCAATCTGTTGTTTGGCGCCTTGCCAGTCGGCTTGCTCATATAGCTTCATTAGTTTCATGTAATCAGCCAGAACCCCTTCCTGATTCACCAGGGCATCTTTGATGTCTTTGGCCAGCGGTAACTTTTCCATCACAGTGGCAATGGGTTCATCGAGTAGAGCATCCATCAACGACATCATGCCGGTTAAGTAGGCTTTGGAGCTATCGGTGCCGTGCAATTGAGCAAGACCCTCGGCAAACTTGGCCCTTGTCATGGACAGTCGCATTAGCTCGGCAGGTTTATCGCTGCTGATTTGAGCGGTAAAGAGCAGTGAAAGAAAGCGTTTTAGCTCTGCCTGGCCCAGCACCACCAGGGCTTGCTTAATGGTGGCAATTTCGGCCCGGCGTTTAAAAATGGCCGAGTTGCTGTAGCGCAGTAGTTTGTAGGACAAGCTGACATCGCGCTGGAAAACTTCGGTAATGGTGGTGAGATCCATTTCAGCCTTGGATGTTTCATACAAAAGTTCGGCCAATGTCATTTGTGCCGGCGACAAGGCTTTGGTTTGCATCATCTCCGGCTTGGAGAAAAAGTACCCTTGAAAGTAACTGAACCCCAGCTCCATGGCCATTTCAAACTGCTCATTGGTTTCGACCTTTTCGGCCAGTAGCTGGATATGCGGGAAATCGGTAATCGCAGTTTTTATGGTCTGGATGGTTTCGAGGGGGGTGGTTAAAAAGTCGATCTTAATGATGTCGATAAAAGGGTAAAAGTGGCGCCAGACGCCCTGGTGTTCGTAATCATCCAATGCCAGGATGTAGCCGTCTTTTTTCAACTGTTGGCACTCGGCCAGCAGCCGTTTACCGGGTTGAATGGTTTCTAAAATTTCGACCACGATTTGCTCTTTTGGCAGCATCCGCGGGTACTTTTTTTGCAGGGTTTCCAGCGTAAAGTTAATAAAGCCGGGTTTATCACCGAGAAAATCTTCAATACTAAAGGAAAACTGACTGCCTTCGATCATCTTGGAGGTGGCCTCATCGCCATCAATTTCAGGAAAAACGTTTTCCAGACTGTCCCTGAACAGCAGTTCGTAGGCAAAAAGTTCTTTATTGCGATCGAGAATTGGCTGGCGAGCCGCGTAGAAGTACATGGAAGCTTGGGTCCTCAGATTGATGCTGGCAGGCCCTATATCCTACCGAAGACTATGAGTTAGTTTATAGCTGCTTGTGCATCAGGAAACAAGTAAAAAAAAGCCCCTGACCTTGAATCAGGGGCGATGCTTTATTCCATGTCGCTGGTTAAGCGTTGTTCCATTCGTTCAAAGTCTTGTTGAATGCTGCTGGCAGGGGCTGCAGTCGCCTTACTAACCACAACAATGGCGATGGCGCTGAGCAATGCGCCCGGCACAATCTCATACAAGTAGCTGCCCAGGCTCTCGCCACCAATGGTTACCGGAGCGTAGATCCAGAATAACACGGTGGCCGCCCCGACCAACATACCGCTGAGGGCGCCGGCGTAGGTCATGCGCTTCCAGTACAGGCTAAAGATAATCAGGGGACCAAAAGCAGCACCAAAGCCAGCCCAGGCATTGCCCACCTGCGAGAGCAGGTTCTGACTAGGGTTCAGCGACAAGGCGATGGCTGCTGCCGCGACAATCACCACGGAAATACGGCCGACCAGCACTTGCTCGCGGTCGGATGCATCACGGCGCAGAAATGCCAGGTAAAAGTCTTTGGTCAACGAGCTGGAGGTGACCAGCAGCTGTGAGGATATGGTGCTCATAATCGCTGCCAGAATGGCGGCCAGTAAGAAGCCACCGACCAGCGGATGGAACAGGATTTGTGACAGTACGATAAAGATGGTTTCCGGGTTGGCCAGCTGACCCTGTGCATCCAGGTAAGCGGCCGGTCCAAGCACGCCGGTCTGAGTGTTCATATAAACAGCGCCGATGATGCCGGTCAGCATGGCGCCTATCAGG
Organism: Alkalimonas sp.; assembly: GCA_007117525.1. Taxonomy (GTDB): domain Bacteria; phylum Pseudomonadota; class Gammaproteobacteria; order Enterobacterales; family Alteromonadaceae; genus Alkalimonas; species Alkalimonas delamerensis. The sequence goes on along the minus strand of SKGJ01000003.1, from coordinate 40 downwards.
GCCACTATCATCCAGCTCATGCCAATACGCCGCGCTACTT
>SKGJ01000371.1 GCA_007117525.1 Alkalimonas sp. | reverse complement strand
GTGCTGGCCTTGGATGTGGCCATTAACGCTGAAGGCGAGAAAACCCTGCCCAGCCATGGCTGGATTGAAGCTTCCAATGTGACCTTAGAGCAGGTACTGGATGGCTTTATTGCCGCCGGCGCCAAACATGTGCTTTGCACCGATATCAGCAAAGATGGCACCTTAAGCGGCTCCAATGTCGCTTTGTATCAGGAGCTAACCAAAGCCTACCCACAAATTGCCTGGCAGGCATCCGGTGGCATTGGCTGCCTGGACGATATCCGCGCCCTGCGTGGCTCCGGCGTGGCCGGTGTGATCCTGGGCCGCTCGTTACTGGAAGGCAAGTTTACCCTGGAGGAGGCCATAGCATGCTGGCAAAACGGATAATTCCCTGCCTGGATGTGCGGGATGGTAAAGTTGTCAAAGGGGTGCAGTTTCGCAACCACGAAATTGTCGGCGATATCGTGCCTTTGGCAGAGCGCTACGCCAAAGCTGGTGCCGATGAACTGGTGTTTTACGACATCACCGCTTCGAGCGATGGCCGGGTGGTCGATAAAAGCTGGGTGCAGCGCATCGCTGAAGTGATTGATATTCCGTTTTGCGTCGCTGGTGGTATCAAAAGCATCGAAGATGCCGGCCGTATTCTGGAAATGGGTGCCGATAAAATTTCGGTCAATAGCCCAGCCCTGCTTAGGCCAGAGCTGGTGCGCGAGCTGCATGATACCTTTGGCCAGCAGTGCGTGGTGGTCGGCATTGACAGCTTCTTTGATGTCGCCAGTGGTCAGTATCAGGTGTACCAATTTACCGGTGACGAGAGCCGTACCCAAAAGACCCGCTGGCTGACCCGCGACTGGGTGCAAGAGGTGCAGCAACTGGGTGCCGGTGAAATTGTGCTGAACTGCATGAATCAGGATGGGGTGCGTAAAGGCTATGATATTGCCCAGCTCTCGGCCATTCGCGCTTTGTGTCAGGTGCCTTTAATTGCCAGTGGCGGCGCCGGTGCTATCGAGCACTTTGCCGAGGTGTTCCAGCAAGCCGATGTCGATGGCGCTCTGGCAGCCAGTGTGTTTCACAAAGCGGTGATTGAGATTGACGATTTAAAAGCGCAGCTGATTGCCGCCGGGGTGTCGATTAGGCCCTGAGATATCCAGCGATACCAGGGATGGCCGGATGGTGTTTTTCCGGGAACCTGAGACGCCAGGACGGCGTCTCAAGAGCGCCCAGGGATGGGTTTACAGCGTTTCCCGGAAGAATCACCATTGGTCAGCCAGGTTAGAATGCATCGGTGATGGCAACAAGAGCAGACTGCACACGGAGACGCCGTGAATACATCCCTGTAGGCTCTGCTTTGGCATCCATGCCAAAGAAGCTCCGCTTAGCAGCCTGCTCCTGTTGCTTGCAAAGCTTGGTGTGTAGCCAATGAAACCATAAACTGAATGAAACAAACTTGAGAAACGACCATGAATAAAGACACCATCAGCCAACTCAAATGGCCCGACACCGGCCTGCTGCCAGCCATTGTTCAGCACGCCATCTCCGGCAAAGTGCTGATGCAGGGCTATATGAATCAGCAAGCGCTCAGCCACACCCTGAGCAGTGAAAAAGTCACTTTCTTTAGCCGCAGCAAACAACGGCTCTGGACCAAGGGCGAAAGCTCAGGCCACACCCTGGACTTGGTTGCCATCAGCAGCGACTGCGATGATGACAGCATCCTGGTGCTGGCCATGCCCAAGGGCCCGACCTGTCATGTCGGCACCGAGACCTGCTGGCACGACAACCAGAGCAACAGCCCAGCGCTGAGCTTTTTGTACGATCTGGAACAAGTGATTCAGAGCCGCAAAGAGGCCGACCCCGCCAGCAGCTACACCGCCAGCCTCTTTGCCAAAGGGGTGAAACGCATCGCGCAAAAGGTCGGTGAAGAAGGCGTCGAATCCGCGCTGGCGGCCATGGCCGGCGATCGGGAAGAGCTGAAAAATGAAGCCGCCGATTTGCTGTTTCATTTGCTGGTGTTGCTGCAAAGTCAGCAGCTTGAGCTAAGCGATGTACTTGAGGTGTTAAAAGCGCGCCATCGCTAACTAAGTAGCGCTACAGTACTGGCAAGCTCCGCATACAGTTCTGTTCAAAATGCCGACTAAAATAATACATGCAGTGCCCTCTTCGCAACCAGCTTGGGCTAGACTTAGCAAGTCATGACGAAAAAACAGCCCCACCTGCACCGTGAGGCCAACCTGATCCAGATGCTGGACCCAATAGCCAGTGACTGGAATCAGGCTTTGCCAGCACCTGATGAGACGGTTGCCGAAGAATTGGTAGCCGCAATTGACTTTTCCCAGTTGAATATTCTGTTCGAGAACTTTTTACAAGTGATGGGCATTCCCATTGCACTCATCGATATGCAAGGTAAAGTATTGGCTTCATCGCACTGGCAGCGCGCCTGTGCCCACTTCCATCGTCAAGCTCCCGATACCTTAAGCCGCTGTCTCGAAAGCGATCGGGATCTTGCACTGCAACTGGAGCAAGGCAAAAACTACTCGGTGTACCGCTGCCGCAACGGCTTGATCGACTGCGCCACCCCAATTTTGCTGGAAGACCGCCATATTGCCAATCTCTTTATCGGTCAGTTTTTTACCACCGAGCCTGATATTGCCTACTTTACCAGGCAAGCTGAACAAGCCGGCTTTGATGTCACGGAATACTTAGCCGCCATTGATGAAGTGCCAATTGTGAATGAAGCCAAGCTACCAGCCATACTCAATATGCTCTCAGCGCTGGCCCTGCAAATCAGCCAGCTTAGTTTGCTCAATAGCCGCTACCAACAAAGCCTGAAGCATACCGAACAGCTGGTAGCAGAACGCACCCAAGAGCTGCAGATGCAAAATACCATCTTGCAACAGATCAGTGAGGGAGCGCCACTTAGCACTGTGTTACTGCACTTAGTACAGCAAGTGGAGGCGCTGCACTCTGGAGCGATTTGTTCCATTTTATTACTGGATGAGGATGGTCAAACTCTGCGCCATGGCGCAGCACCTTCGCTGCCAGATGCCTACAATCAAGCCATCGATGGTGTCCAAATCGGTGTAGGGATCGGCTCCTGCGGCACAGCCGCTTTCACCAAAGAAACCGTGATCGTCAGTGATATTCAACAGCATCCTTATTGGCAACCTTATCTGGCTCTGGCAGAGCTGGCTGGCGTTCGAGCCTGCTGGTCACAGCCGGTCATTACTTCTGAGGGCAAGGTACTAGGGACCTTTGCTATTTACTCAAAACAACCTGCCGAACCCTCGCCGCAACTGCTGGATAAAATCAACAGTTACAGCAAACTGGCCGAACTGGCTATTAGTCGCAGCCTAAGCAGTCAGCAAATTCGGCAACTGGCATTTTACGACAGCCTCACCCGCTTGGCCAACCGACGCTTGCTGGAAGAGCACCTGCTGCAGGTTATAGCAGCCAGTCAACGCAGCCAAAAGTTCGCCGGCCTGATGTTTATTGATCTGGACAACTTTAAGCCAGTCAATGATCTCTATGGCCACAAAATTGGTGATGCTTTGCTGGTAGAGGTTGCCAGCCGCTTGCAGCAAAGCGTCCGCAGCGCCGATACGGTAGCACGCTTTGGCGGGGATGAATTTGTTGTGTTAATACGCGATATGGACAGCGACGAGCCCAAAGCACGCCAGCAGCTGGAAGCCCTAGCCGCCAAAATCCAACAACGGTTGCTGCACCCTCACCCACTACCCAGCGGTAGCATGCATCAATGCAGTTGCAGCATCGGCTTGGTGCTCTTTATGGGAGAAAGCAGCAGCGATGAGCTGTTACGACGGGCCGATGCAGCCATGTATACAGCCAAAAAACAGCACAGTCAGACCAGTTGGTACCAAAATTAAAGCTGAAACCATTCTTTGCTGAAGTGCAGAGTTAGCTAATTCACTCTTTATCGCCCCCAGCCAGCAAGTCACCTGCAAGCCTTACAAAATCTGAGGAGGTCAGGATGCCCAGCAGATTGTCTTCACTGTCGACTACCGGCAAACAACCGTGTTTATTCTTTAAAAAATAGCTGATGACTTGCTGCAAGGGTTGGTCTGGCTGCACCGTGGCAAAGTCGGTATCCATCAGCTCACCGATCAGCTGCTGCTTTTCTTTGCGCTCCAATGCGCTGGTGCCGTATTTGGCCAACAGCCCCATCACAGTAGCAATCATTTTTTTCTGTGTCAGCACCCCCACCAGTTTGTCTTGTTGATCCAACACCGGTATATGGCGGATATTCTTGCTTCGCATCAAATCATGCGCATCTTTCAGGCTTTGCTCACGGCGCACGAATAATGGATTGGCTGTCATTAACTGCGCCACGGTTTTTGCGGTCATAATCAGATCTCCTTGCTCGGATTTAATGCAAGCTTAGCCAAATTCGCGCCAACTTTCCCGATGCAGATCAAACTTTAGCTGGCTTGGTAAGACTGCTGCCCAACGAGGCGGTGATCACCATGGCAATGGCCAGCCATTGCCACAGGGTCAGAAACTCCGCCAACAACAAAAGCCCGGCGACAGCGGCCACAGCGGGCTCAACACTCATCAAGACACTGAAGTTTTTCGCGGGCAACCGCTTTAATGCCACCATTTCCAGACTGTACGGCAAAGCACTCGACATCAGGGCCACCATCAAAG
>SKGJ01000305.1 GCA_007117525.1 Alkalimonas sp. | reverse complement strand
TGGCATAGACCATGGAGGCATAGCCAAACAGCTTTTTACGGGCAAAGGTGGGTACGATGGCGGAGATAATACCAAAAGCCGGTAAAATCATAATGTAGACTTCCGGGTGACCGAAAAACCAGAAAATATGCTGGAACAACACTGGGTCACCGCCGCCTGCCGCATCAAAGAAGCTGGTGGCAAAGTACTTGTCGGTCAACACCATGGTCACCAGACCGGCCAGTACTGGCATCACCATGATCAGCAAGAAAGCGGTGATCAGCCAGGTCCAGACAAAGAGGGGCAGTTTCATCCAGGTCATGCCCGGTGCCCGCATGTTGACGATGGTCACAATGACGTTGATGGCACCCATGATGGAGGAAATCCCCATAATATGGATGGCAAACACAAACAAAGCGGTGCTGTCATTGCTGTAGGTGGTCGATAGCGGCGCGTAGAAGGTCCAGCCAAAGTCCGGCCCGCCGCCCGGTAGAAACATCGAGATAATCAGGATCAAGAACGCGAAAGGCAGGATCCAGAAACTCCAGTTGTTCATCCGTGGCAGTGCCATATCCGGCGCCCCAATCATCATTGGGATCATCCAGTTGGCCAGGCCGGTAAAGGCTGGCATCACTGCACCAAACACCATGATTAAACCGTGCATGGTGGTCATTTGGTTAAAGAATTGCGGTTCAACAAATTGCATGCCCGGCTGGAACAACTCCAGTCGGATCACCATCGCCATGGCGCCGCCGAGGAAAAACATCGCCAGCGCGAACAACAGGTAGAGACTACCAATGTCCTTGTGGTTGGTGGTAAAGAGCCAACGTTTGATGCCGGTTGGCTTGTGATCATGATGTGCATCATGATGATCTGCAGTGGTTACGGTGCTCATGCCCTACTCTCCCTTACTCTGCATGTACTCATAGACTTCAACCGCCTGCACCACATCGCCGGTATCGTTGCCCCAGGCGTTACGGGTGTAAGTGATTACGGAGGTTAGCTCACGCAGACTGAGCTGTCGGGCAAAGGATGCCATTGAGGTGCCGGGGCGACCATCGACCATCACCCGGATGTGCTCGGCACGATCCTGAGTCGTCACATGGTTGTCTTTTAAAGCCGGGAACATCGGCGGTAAACCGGTGCCGTTGGGCTGATGGCAGGCCGCGCAGTGCGCCAGGTAGACCCGCTCACCCAGTTCCATTTGCTCATCCAGATTCATCCGCAGCGCCAGCAAGCGCTGTTCTTCTTCACGAATGGCGGCAATGCGGGCTTCTTCTTGCTCAACCCAGATGGCAAAATCGTCGGGCTCTTTGGCAATCACCACGATGGGCATAAAACCGTGGTCCATGCCACAGAGCTCGGCGCACTGACCGCGGTAAATACCTGGCTCATTGACCCGGGTCCAGGCTTCATTGATAAAGCCCGGGTTGGTGTCTTTTTTAATGGCAAAGGCAGGTACCCACCAAGAGTGAATGACATCGTCCGACGTCATCAGGAAACGGACTTTCTTGCCGGTCGGGATCACCAGTGGACGGTCGACTTCCAGCAGGTAGTTCTGCCCCTTGGGCAGCCGACCTTCAATCTGACCACGCGGCGTCGCCAAAATGGAGAAGAAGTCGATGTCGTAATCCAGATACTCGTAATGCCAACGCCACTGCGAGCCGGTGACCAGCACCGTGACATCGGAATCGCTGGTATCCTCCATCGCAATCAACACCCGGGTGGCCGGAATCGCCATCAGGATCAGAATCAGCACCGGTATCGCAGTCCAGATGATCTCAACCTTGGTGCTTTCATGAAAAGTGGCGGGTGTGACGCCACGGGACTTACGATGCAGGATAATGGATACAAACATCGCGGTGAATACCACCAGGCCAATGGCGCAGCAAATCCAGAATATCGTCATGTGCAAGTTGTACACCTGCTGACTGATATCGGTGACACCAGGGGTCATGTTGAACTGGACTTCAGTTGCATGAGCCTGGCCTGCCAACAACAAGGCCGGTAGCGACCAACGCAAACTTCTCGTTTTCGCCACGTTTACTTCTCCTCTGACATTTTGCAAAAAGCAAACTGTCGAAACGAAGCACACAGTACACCTTAATCCATGGCAACATTTCGCAATTGCTGATTTGAAATTGTTGTAGTTATTTGTCGCAATGCTAGCGCACAATTTTTTAAGCTGATTGTTGTCGCACAAAGCGGAACAGACGCTGTCCCTTTATGGGTACTTATTTTTTCATCAGTTCTCGCCTAAGAATTATCCAAATCGCGCTCAGTGTAAACCCCTAAATAGCAAAAGCGCCGGCAAAACCAAGTGGTCGTACCAGCGCCCTTTCTATTTTTTAGCTCAGTAAGTTAGCGTTGTTTCGTCATTCGTTACAGCCAACTGCCATTGCGGATCACCCCAACAGCAAGGCCTTCTATCTGAAACTCCTGCTGCGTCAGATCCACCTTGATCACCTCAAAGTCCTGGTTTTCCGGGTGCAATAGCACCCTGGAGCCCTGACGTTCAAAGCGTTTCACAGTCACTTCATCGTCCACCCGGGCCACCACCACCTGCCGCTGTTCGGCCCGATTGGTTTTGTGCACCGCCAGCAGATCGCCATCCAAAATACCAATGTCCTGCATGCTCATGCCCTGCACCCGCAGCAAAAAGTCGGCATGCGGCTTAAATAAGTGGGCATCTAGCTGGTAATGCTCCTGAATGTTCTCGGCTGCCAGAATCGGCTGGCCGGCCGCCACTTTGCCAACCAGAGGCAGACCCAATTGCTCTGGCACGGCCTCTTCATCCTCAATAATACGTAAACCACGGGAGGTACCCGGCAGCATTTCAATCACCCCTTTGCGGGCTAAAGCTTTAAGGTGCTCTTCGGCGGCATTGGCCGACTTAAAGCCCAATTGACGGGCGATTTCCGCCCGGGTCGGCGGCATGCCGGTTTCGGCTTGATAATCGCGCAGCAGCTGCAAAATTTCAGCCTGACGTGCAGTAAGTGGTCTCATAGTGCTGGTTACCTGTACAGTGGATACTGTCAGTATATACAGGCTTTTTCTAAATGCCAAGTCGAACCAGGCATCCACTGCCGAACTGGCAGTGGGCACCCTGGCTAGCAAGGTGGTCGACATTGGGTCGCCAGTGTGCCTTGCATTGAAAGCGGGTATAGGGATATACCGTTTCGCGAACCTGAGGATGGAAAGCGCCCAAAGGCTCTGAAACTCGCATCTTGAGGTCACTTGGGTATAAAATATCGGTTTTGCCATCACGGAAACTCGATATGCTGCTGCGCTTGCAATGGCTTGCTGCTTTGTTGAAATGGCCACTGCGCCCTTTGGTTCGTTGCAAATTACTGCCGGCGGAGCCGGTAGCGGAGCTGCAGCTGGATGTCCAACGCCCGGTGTTCTACATCTGTCATACCGAATCGGCCAGCGATTTGGCGGTGCTGCGCCGGGTGTGCCTGCAACTGCAACTGCCGGATCCCATGCAGCCGGTGCAGCTTGGCTCTGAGCGGCACGACCGCATTTTATTTTTGGAAAAACCGCATCGGCTGATTGGTGGTCGCGGCAAAACCCGTGCCTTGCAGCAGGGACTGGCGCTGTTGCAAGCCCACCAACAGCAGCCTGAGCTCAATGCCCAGTTAATCCCGGCTGCCATTTTATGGGGACGCACGCCCGGCAAAGAAAACAGCATTAAGTGGCTGCTGGGCGAAGCCCACTCCCCCAACTGGCTGGCCAAACTGCTGATCGTGCTGATCTCAGGCCGTCATACCCTGATCCGCTTCAGCCCGCCAGTGCAATTACAACCCATGGCCGCTCAATTTGGTGCCGATGCCGTGGTAGCACGCAAACTGCTACGGATGTCGCGCATTCATTTTTACCGGCAGCGGCTGGCAGCAACCGGGCCTCGCTTGATGAACCGCAACCAGCTGCAGCATGCCATTTTGGCGCGCCCGGCAGTGAAAAAAGCCATCGCCGACGAGGCCAAAGCCAAACAAATCTCTACCGAAGCCGCCCGCAAGCGTGCCCGACAACTGCTGTTGGAAATCGCGGCCGATTACCGGGAATCGACCCTGCGGGTCGGTGATCGGGTGCTGGGCTGGCTGTGGAATAAACTCTACCACGGCCTCAAGATTCAGCATGGCAAGCAGCTGCAGGAGCTGGCGCAAAAAGGCCATGAGATTGTCTACGTGCCTTGCCACCGCAGCCATATGGATTACCTGTTGCTCAGCTATGTGATTTACCACCAGGGTTTGGTCCCACCGCACATCGCGGCCGGGGTCAACCTGAACTTCTGGCCAGCCGGGCCGATTTTCCGCCGCGGCGGGGCTTTCTTTATTCGCCGCAGCTTCAGTGGCGACAAGCTCTACTCGACGGTGTTTCGTGAGTACCTGGGGCAACTGTTTAATAAAGGCTATGCCGTTAAGTTTTACCCGGAAGGAGGCCGCAGCCGCACCGGTCGTTTGCTGGCACCAAAAACCGGCATGCTGGCCATGACGGTTCAGACCCTGCTGCAAGGCAGTGACCGCCCCATAACCCTGGTGCCGGTGTACCTGGGGTATGAGCATGTGATGGAGGTCAACACCTACCTGAGTGAACTCAAAGGCTCAGCCAAACAAAAAGAGTCGGTCTTTGGTGTCTTTAAAGCCATTCGCAAGCTGCGCAATTACG
>SKGJ01000191.1 GCA_007117525.1 Alkalimonas sp. | reverse complement strand
TCCAATCGCGATGGACGAAGGTCTGCGCTTTGCAATCCGTGAAGGCGGCCGTACAGTAGGTGCGGGCGTGGTATCAAAAATCATCGACTAATTGGCGATGATGTAAAAAGAAGGCTCCGTAAGGGGCCTTTTTTTTGCCCTGAATTTGCCATTCGACAAATTCAAACACTTGTTTGAATGCTCGGCTTGTGCGAAGCTAACAGACAGATCCGTCCAGTTAGGAGTGCCCAATGAGCAGCCAATACCAAGCCCCACTCAGTGATATGCAATTTCAGTTGTTCGATGTTTGGCAAGTCCAGCAGCATTGGCAACAGGTGCCAGCTTTGGCCGAGCAATTGGAGCCAGAAACCGCGCAAGCCATTTTGCAGGAAGCAGCGAAGATTTGTGAGCAACAAATCGCCCCACAAAGCCAGCTGGCCGATCAGACTGGCGTCCGGTTGGAGCAGGGAGAGGTCATCACTCCAGAGCATTATAAAGCTTGTTACCAGGCCTGGTGTGAAGGTGGCTGGGCTGGCTTTAGTGGCGACCCTGAATACGGCGGTATGGGCATGCCCAAGGTGCTGTCGATGATGCTGGATGAAATGATGTGCAGCGCTGACATCGCATTTTCTCTGTATCCTGGGCTCACGGCTGGAGCCTGCGTCACCTTGCAGCAATACGCCAGTGACGAAGTCAAAGCTTTGTACCTGCCGAAACTCTACAGTGGTGAATGGTCAGCGACCATGTGTTTGACGGAGAGCCATGCGGGTTCGGATCTTGGCCTGATGCGAACCAAAGCAGAGCCGCAGGCCGATGGCAGTTACCACATCAGTGGCAGCAAAATCTTCATCACCGCCGGTGAGCATGATCTTACCGACAACATCATTCACCTGGTATTGGCCAAACTGCCTGATGCCCCGGCGGGAAGCCGGGGTATTTCCCTGTTTATTGTGCCGAAGTTTATTCCTGATACGGCAGGTCAACCGGGTACACGCAATGCATTGCACTGTGGCTCCATTGAACACAAGATGGGCATTCATGGTTCAGCAACGTGCGTGATGAACTTTGATGGCGCCGTTGGTTACTTGCTGGGCGAACCGCACAAAGGCCTGGCAGCGATGTTCACCATGATGAATTATGAGCGGCTGGCTATGGGCAGTCAGGGGCTGGGGGCCGCCGAGCGTGCCTGGCAAAATGCCCTGGCCTATGCCAATGACCGCTTGCAGGGCCGCATTAGCGAGCGCGATGCCAATAAAGCCGAGCCCATTATCCGCCACCCCGATGTGCAGCGGATGCTCTACACCATTCAATCGCTGAATGAAGCCGGCCGCAGCTTTTCTACCTGGGTTGCCTTGCAATTGGATAAAGCCAAATACAGTGACGACGAACAAGGGCAGCAACTGGCCAACTTGTTGACACCAATCGCCAAGGCCTTTATGACCGATTTGGGTCTTGAATGCACGGTCCAGGCACAACAGGTTTTTGGTGGTCATGGCTACGTGAAGGAATGGGGCATGGAGCAATTGGTACGGGATGTACGGATTGCCCAGATCTACGAAGGGACCAATGGCATTCAGGCCGCTGACTTTCTACTGCGTAAGGTCGCTGGCGACAAGGGCGCAGTGTTGCAGCAGCTGTATAGTGAGATTGAAAGCTGGTTGGATACCAGCAATGTCCTGCATCAACAGTTGGCAAGTTACCTGCAACGATGCCAGCAACTGACCGAGTCTTTGCTTAAGCGGGGCTCTGAGAACAAAGCCCTGCTGGCAGACTACGCTTACGATTTTATGACCTTGAATGGCTATCTGCTGTATGGCTATATGTGGCTCAAGCAAATTGAAGCACTGGACCGTGCTGAGATTGCTGATGAAACGAAACAACAGAAACAGAAGCTGGCTCACTTCTACTTTGCAAGGATATTGCCACGGGTCGAAACCTTTATTGCCATAATGCAGGATTGAAAATCAGAAACCGCTTGAGTTTTCATCACAATTCTATATAATGCGCGTCCGACCTTGTATTAGGTAGGTTTGGCAAGAGGCAACTCTTGCCCCAACAATGCTCCCGATTGGGGAGCAACTGTACTTCGCTGCAAAGGCTCACTCCGATTAGGAGTTGTGCTTTTGTTATTTTTTGCTCTTTTTGCTCTTTGAGGCTTTGATTTATGAGTAATCAAAGGATACGTATCCGCCTGAAAGCGTTCGATCACCGTTTGATCGATCAGTCAACTTTGGAAATCGTTGACACAGCCAAACGTACCGGTGCCCAGGTTCGTGGTCCAATTCCACTGCCAACCCGCCAGGAACGTTTCACTGTCTTGATTTCTCCTCACGTCAATAAAGATGCACGTGATCAGTACGAAATCCGTACCCACAAGCGTCTGATCGATATCGTTGAGCCAACAGATAAAACTGTTGATGCTCTGATGCGATTGGATCTGCCTGCTGGTGTTGACGTTCAAATCAGCCTGGGCTGACAAGACAGGTTTTAAGAGAGGTTTAGGAAATGGCTATCGGTTTAGTCGGTCGTAAAGTAGGAATGACCCGCATCTTCACTGAAGATGGCGTCTCTATTCCTGTTACCGTAATCGAAGCGACACCAAATCGCGTGACTGCTGTTAAGTCTGAAGAGACTGATGGCTACAGCGCGTTGCAAGTGACTGCTGGCACCGTTAAGGCGAATCGCCTGAACAAGCCTGAAGCAGGTCATTTTGCTAAAGTCGGTGTTGACGCTGGTCGTGGTCTGTGGGAATTCCGTCTGGCAGACAATGAAGGCAACGACATCCAGGTGGGTAGCGAGATTACTGTTGAAATTTTCGCAGAAACCAAGAAAGTTGATGTGGTTGGCACATCAAAAGGTAAAGGTTTCGCTGGTGGCGTTAAGCGCTGGAACTTCCGTACTCAGGATGCTACGCACGGTAACTCTTTGTCACACCGTGCCCCAGGTTCGATTGGTCAAAACCAGTCACCTGGTAAAGTATTCAAAGGTAAGAAGATGGCCGGTCACATGGGCGCAGAGCGCGTGACTGTTCAGTCTCTGGAAGTGGTCCGTGTTGATGCTGAGCGTAACATCCTGCTGGTCAAAGGTGCTGTACCTGGTGCCATCGGCGGCGATGTGATCGTAAAGCCTGCGGTCAAAAGCTAACGTCTGGGGAGATAAGTGATGGAATTAGCATTACGGGACGCAAAAGGCGTTCTTGAAGTTTCCGAAGCGACCTTTGGACGTGAGTTTAACGAAGCACTGGTTCACCAGGTCGTTGTTGCGTACGCAGCAGGCGCCCGTCAGGGAAGCCGCGCTCAGAAAACGCGTTCAGAAGTTCGCGGTGGCGGCAAGAAGCCATGGCGTCAAAAAGGTACTGGCCGCGCGCGTGCCGGTACAATCCGCAGCCCTATCTGGCGCAGCGGTGGTGTGACTTTTGCGGCCAAGCCACAAGATCACAGCCAAAAAGTAAATCGTAAAATGTACCGTGGTGCCATCAGAAGCATTTTGTCTGAGCTGGTGCGCCAGGAACGTTTGATTGTGGTTGAAAACTTCACCGTTGAGACGCCGAAGACCAAAGAACTGGTTGGCAAGCTGAAAGCGATGGAGCTGAAAGATGTGCTGATCGTCACCAACGACGTTGATGAGAACTTGTTCTTGTCTGCACGCAACCTGTACAAGGTTGATGTGCGTGACGTGCACGGTATTGATCCAGCAAGTCTGATTGCCTTTGATAAAGTGCTGATGACAGCTGCTGCGGTGAAACAACTTGAGGAGCTGTTAGCATGATGCGCGAAGAACGTTTGCTGAAAGTAATTCTTGCTCCGCATGTATCTGAAAAGAGCACCATTGCGGCAGAAAACTTCAACACCGTCGTTTTCAAAGTAGCTACTACTGCCACCAAAGCCGATATCAAAGCAGCTGTTCAAAAGTTGTTTGATGTCGAAGTCACTGCAGTAAACACGGTCAACGTGAAGGGTAAAACCAAGCGTACCGGTTTGCGCATGGGCAAGCGTAGCGACTGGAAAAAGGCCTACGTCACCCTGAAAGAAGGCAGCGAAATCGATTTCGTTGGCGGCGCTGAGTAAGAAGAGGAGTTAGGAAATGGCACTTGTAAAGTGTAAACCTACATCACCAGGTCGTCGCCACGTCATCAAAGTGGTTAACCCTGACCTGTACAAAGGCAAGCCTTACGCCCCTTTGTTAGAGAAGAAAAGCAAGACTGGTGGTCGTAACAACAATGGTCGCATTACCACGCGTCACATTGGTGGTGGCCATAAGCAACATTACCGCCTGGTTGATTTCAAGCGCACCAAAGATGGCATTCCTGCCAAAGTTGAGCGCCTGGAATACGATCCAAACCGTACTGCCAACATCGCTCTGGTGCTGTATGCAGATGGTGAGCGTCGTTACATCCTGGCACCAAAAGGCATGAAAGCTGGTGATAGCGTGCAGTCTGGCGTTGACGCGCCAATCAAAGCAGGCAACACCCTGCCGATGCGCAACATTCCAGTTGGTCAGGTTGTACACAATGTCGAACTGAAGCCAGGTAAGGGCGGCCAGCTGGCTCGTTCAGCCGGTGCTTTTGTTCAGATCATTGCTCGTGACGGTGCTTATGTGTTGCTGCGTTTACGCAGTGGTGAAACACGTAAAGTACTGGCTGACTGCCGTGCGACCATCGGTGAGATCGGTAATGCGGAGCACATGCTGCGTCAATACGGTAAAGCGGGTGCAACGCGCTGGCGTGGTGTTCGTCCGACCGTTCGTGGTGTGGTAATGAACCCGGTTGATCACCCACACGGTGGTGGTGAAGGTCGTACTTCTGGTGGCCGTCACCCTGTTACACCATGGGGTGTACCAACCAAAGGGTACAAGACTCGTTCAAACAAGCGTACTGATAAATTAATCGTACGTCGTCGTGATAAATAATTTGTGAGGAATTGCCATGCCACGTTCTCTCAAGAAAGGTCCATTTATTGACCTTCACTTGCTGAAGAAGGTAGAGAAAGCGTTGGAAAGCGGTGACAAGAAGCCTATTAAGACTTGGAGCCGTCGTTCAATGATCATACCTGATATGATCGGATTGACCATCGCTGTCCATAATGGTCGTCAACATGTACCTGTGTTTGTCTCTGAAGAGATGGTAGGTCACAAGCTGGGCGAATTTGCCCCAACTCGTACTTATCGTGGTCATGCGGCAGACAAAAAGGCCAAGAAACGCTAAGGGGTGAATCATGCAAGCATTAGCTAAACACAAATTTGCCCGTTCTTCTGCACAGAAAGCTCGTCTGGTTGCTGATCAGATCCGCGGACTGCCAGTAGATAAGGCGTTGGATATCCTGACGTACAGCCCTAAAAAAGCTGCACATCTGGTGAAAAATGTCCTTTTATCAGCCGTTGCCAACGCAGAGCACAACGAAGGTGCTGACATTGATACCTTGAAAGTGCAAACCATCTTTGTAGATGAGGCACCTTCAATGAAGCGTATCAAGCCACGTGCTAAAGGCCGTGCTGACCGTATCGTCAAGCGTACCAGTCACATCACTGTGATCGTAGCTGATAACTAGGAGTGAGAAATGGGACAGAAAGTACATCCTAACGGGATTCGCCTAGGTATCACTAAGCCTTGGAGCTCTACCTGGTTCGCGAATTCAAAAGACTTTCCGGACTTTCTGAACGGTGACTTCAAAGTTCGTCAGTACCTGACGAAAGAATTGAAATCAGCGTCAGTTAGCCGCATCGATATCGAGCGTCCGGCCAAGAGCATTCGTGTGACCATTCACACGGCTCGTCCAGGCATCGTGATCGGTAAAAAAGGTGAAGATGTTGAAAAACTGCGCAAGCGCGTCGCGGCTATTGCCGGCGTACCTGCTCAGATCAATATCTCTGAGATTCGTAAACCTGAGCTGGATGCCAAACTGGTCGCTGACAACATCAGCAGCCAGCTGGAGCGTCGTGTGATGTTCCGTCGCGCTATGAAGCGTGCGGTACAAAATGCTATGCGCACTGGCGCCAAAGGCATCAAGGTTGAAGTAAGCGGTCGTTTGGGCGGAGCAGAAATTGCTCGTACCGAATGGTACCGTGAAGGTCGTGTACCACTGCATACATTGCGTGCGGACATCGACTACTCAACTTCTGAAGCTTTGACCACTTACGGTATCATTGGTGTAAAAGTCTGGATCTTCAAAGGAGAAATCCTGGGTCACTTGCCTTTGGCAAACAGCAACACCAACAACACGAATCAGCCTAAAGCGCCGAAGAAAGGTGCCGGCCGTAAAGGTAAGTAGGGGTATTGAGCGATGTTGCAACCAAAACGAACTAAATTTCGTAAAGTGCATAAAGGCCGTAACCGCGGTCTGTCGCAAGTAGGCGACAAGGTTAGCTTTGGTAGCTATGCACTGAAAGCAGTTGAGCGTGGTCAAATGACCTCGCGTCAAATTGAAGCGGCCCGTCGTGCCATGACGCGTGCGGTGCGTCGTGTTGGTAAAATCTGGATCCGTGTGTTCCCAGACAAGCCAATCACCACCAAGCCGCTGGAAGTGCGGATGGGTAGCGGTAAGGGTTCTGTGGATTACTGGGTATGCCAAATTAAACCTGGCAAAGTCCTGTATGAAATGGATGGCGTATCGGAAGAGCTTGCTCGCCATGCGTTCTCCCTGGCCGCAGCCAAGCTTCCATTTAAGACCACCTTTGTTACGCGGACGGTAATGTAATGAAAGCGAGCGAACTGAAAGCAAAAAGCGTTGAAGAGTTGAACGCTGAACTCCTGAGCTTGCTGCGTGAGCAATTTAATTTGCGCATGCAGGCCAGCACAGGTCAACTGGCTCAGACTCATCTGCTGAAGAACGTACGTCGCGATATCGCGCGTGTAAAGACAATCTTGACTGAGAAGGCAGGTGCGTAATGAGTGAACAAAACACCCGTACACTGCAAGGTAAAGTGGTTAGCGACAAAATGGACAAGTCCATTGTTGTAGCCATCGAGCGTCAGGTGAAGCACCCAATTTACGGGAAATTCATCAAGCGCACGACCAAATTGCACGTTCATGATGAAAGCAACCAGTGCAAAGCAGGCGATATCGTCACGATTCGTGAATGTCGCCCACTGTCCAAGACCAAGTCCTGGACGCTGGTGAACGTCGTAGAATCTGCATCCTAAGCAGGGTGAAGATAGAAGCGGCCCGCTAAGGGCCGCTTTTTTTATTGGATAACTACCACTTTAAGCAAAGTGCTGTTATAATCACGCGCCCTTCGTCTATGAGGGGAATTTTTATTTGTATGCAGCTTGGCCCGAAAGGGTCAATTTAAGTGGATAACGGAGCACTAAGATGATCCAGATGCAATCTATGCTGGATGTCGCTGATAACAGCGGCGCTCGCAGCGTAATGTGTATTAAGGTCTTAGGTGGTTCTCACCGCCGCTATGCTGCAATTGGTGATGTCATCAAAGTTACTGTGAAAGAAGCAATTCCTCGCGGTAAAGTAAAAAAAGGTGACGTGCTGAATGCAGTGGTGGTGCGGACGCGGAAAGGCGTACGTCGTCAGGACGGGTCATTAATCCGTTTTGATCGCAATGCAGCGGTGTTGTTGAACACCAAGCTGGAACCGATCGGTACACGTATCTTCGGACCTGTGACACGTGAACTTCGTGGCGATAAGTTTATGAAGATCGTGTCTCTGGCACCAGAAGTACTGTAAGGAGTCACCATGGCAACTAAAATCCGTCGTGATGACGAGGTAATTGTTCTTGCTGGCAAGGACAAAGGTAAAACCGGTAAAGTCACAAAAGTTCTGCTGAGTGAAAACCGTGTTTATGTTTCAGGCGTGAACCTGGTGAAAAAACACCAGAAGCCAGTTCCTGCGTTAAACCAGGCAGGTGGCATCGTCGAGAAAGAAGCCTCGATTCACGTATCAAACGTAGCGATTGTCAATCCGAAAACCGGAAAGGCAGATCGTGTTGGTTTCCGTTTTGAAGATGGTAAGAAAGTACGCTTCTTCAAATCGAATAATGAAGTAATCTAATTGCTATTGGAGTAATACGATGGCGAAACTGCATGAAATTTACAAAGACACCGTAGTTCCTGGACTGATGAAACAGTTCGGCTACACCAGCGTCATGCAAGTCCCTCGGATTGAAAAAATCACACTCAATATGGGTGTTGGTGAAGCAGTTGCTGATAAAAAAATTCTGGAAAATGCCGTAGCAGATTTAACTGCTATCGCTGGCCAGAAGCCGCTTATCACTAAAGCGCGCAAATCAGTTGCCGGTTTCAAAATCCGTGAAGGCTACCCTATTGGCGCAAAAGTCACTCTGCGTGGCGAGCGTATGTGGGATTTCCTGGAGCGTTTGGTATCCATTGCGATCCCTCGTATCCGTGACTTCCGCGGAATTAACCCTAAGTCTTTTGACGGCCGTGGGAATTTTAGCATGGGCGTGCGTGAGCAAATCATCTTCCCAGAAATCGACTACGACAAAGTCGATGCAGTACGTGGTTTGGATATTACCATTACTACGTCAGCAGCTTCTGATGATGAAGGCCGTGCATTGCTTTCTGCATTTAACTTCCCATTCAAGAAATAAGGTGTAGGGTTATGGCAAAAAATTCAATGAAAGCACGTGAAGAAAAGCGTGCAAAGCTGGCAGCCAAATACGCTGAAAAGCGTCACGCACTGAAAGACCTGATTGCAAACCCAACCACGTCTGATGAAGACCGTTGGTCTGCAGTTCTGCAACTGCAATCGTTACCGCGTGATTCTAGCCCGTCCCGTCAACGTAACCGTTGCCGCGTGACTGGTCGTCCGCATGGGTACCTGCGCAAGTTCGGCATGAGCCGGATCAAAGTCCGTGAAGCGGCAATGCGCGGTGAAATTCCTGGCCTTCGCAAGGCTAGCTGGTAAGAATCACGGGAGTAACGAGCTATGAGTTTACAAGATCCAGTAGCGGATATGTTTACTCGCATCCGCAACGGTCAGACGGCCAACAAAGTTGCGGTAAAAATGCCTTCTTCGAAGCTGAAGATTGCAATTGCGAATGTATTAAAGACTGAAGGTTACATCGAAGATTTCGCTGTAGCACAAGATGGCAAGCCTGAGCTGGAAGTGACTTTAAAGTATTTCCAGGGCAAGCCTGTAATCGAAACCATTGATCGTGTCAGCCGTCCTGGTCTGCGTATCTACAAGAAACGCGACGCTTTGCCAAAAGTAATGGGTGGTTTGGGTGTTGCTATTGTTTCAACATCCAAAGGGCTGATGACTGACCGTGCTGCGCGCAAGGTTGGGATTGGTGGCGAAATCATCGGCTACGTAGCGTAACGGAGGGGTAATCTATGTCTCGTGTAGCAAAAGCCCCCATTGCTATTCCAGCTGGTGTTCAGATCAATCTGGACGGCCAGAAAGTAGCAGTCAAGGCTAAAAGTGGCGAGTTGACGGTCAACGTCAACCCAGCAGTAGAAATTGTTATCGATGGCGATGTGCTTCGGACCACGCCACGTGAAGGTTTCGCTAACGCTATCGCACAAGCAGGTACAGCCCGTGCTCTGATCAACAACCTGGTGGCTGGTGTCACTGAAGGCTTCACGCGCAAGCTGGAGCTGGTGGGTGTTGGTTACCGTGCCAAGGTCGAAGGCAAAGTACTGAACATGAACCTGGGTTTCTCACACCCGATCAACTTCGCTATTCCAGAAGGGATCACCATTGAGACCCCAAGCCAGACTGAAGTCGTTGTCAAAGGCAGCGATAAGCAGTTGGTTGGTCAGGTTGCTGCGAACATCCGTGCGTACCGTAAACCAGAGCCTTACAAAGGCAAAGGTGTTCGTTACGCTGATGAAAACGTGCGTCGCAAAG
Source organism: Alkalimonas sp. (assembly GCA_007117525.1). Taxonomy (GTDB): domain Bacteria; phylum Pseudomonadota; class Gammaproteobacteria; order Enterobacterales; family Alteromonadaceae; genus Alkalimonas; species Alkalimonas delamerensis. The sequence goes on along the minus strand of SKGJ01000191.1, from coordinate 6,346 downwards.
AAGCCAAGAAAAAGTAGGGTAGGAAGATGGATAAGAAACTTGCTCGTCTGCGTCGTGCCAAGCGTGTACGCAGAACTATTATCGAACAAGGGGCGAATCGCCTGGTTGTGCATCGTACGCCACGTCACATCTATGCCCAGCTGATCGCACCTAATGCTGAAGTGATCGCGGCTGCGTCCTCTGTTGAGAACAGCATCCGTGAATCTTTAAAGTACACTGGTAACGTTGATGCAGCAGCAGCTGTAGGCAAAGCTGTCGCTGAGCGCGCTGTTGCCAAAGGCGTAACCGCTTGTGCTTTTGACCGTAGCGGCTTCCGGTATCATGGTCGCGTGAAAGCTTTAGCAGACGCGGCGCGTGAAGCCGGTCTTCAGTTCTAGGAGTAGCACATGGCTAACGAAGAAGTGAAACAACAATCTGATTTGCAAGAAAAGCTGGTTGCTGTAAACCGCGTTTCCAAAGTTGTGAAAGGTGGACGTATTTTCAGCTTCACAGCTCTGACTGTAGTCGGTGACGGCAACGGCCGTGTAGGTTACGGTTACGGTAAAGCACGCGAAGTACCTGCTGCCATTCAAAAGGCAATGGAAAAAGCGCGTCGTAACATGACTCAGGTAGAATTGAACGGCCATACGCTGCATCACCCAACGCGTGGTGTGCACTCTGGCTCCAATGTCTACATGCAGCCGGCCTCTGAAGGTACCGGTTTGATCGCGGGTGGTGCCATGCGTGCAGTACTGGAAGTAGCAGGTGTTCAAAACATCCTGTCCAAGTGCTACGGCTCTACCAACCCAATCAACGTAGTTCGCGCCACTATCGACGCTTTGGCTTCTGTGAAGTCACCAGCTCAGGTAGCTGCCAAGCGTGGCCTGCGCGTGGACGATATTCTGGGGTAATCTGCCATGGCTAAAAAGACAGTGAAAGTAACTCAGACCAAGTCCAGCATTGGTCGCTTGCCAAAACACAAAGCTTCGCTGCGTGGTTTGGGTCTGCGTCGTATTGGACACACGGTTGAATTAGAAGACACACCATCGGTTCGCGGCATGATCAATGCTGTGTACTACATGGTTCAAGTGGAGGAGTAAGCGATGTTTTTAAATACACTCTCTCCTGCAGCTGGCGCCAAAAAAGAGAAAAAGCGTCTGGGCCGTGGTATCGGTTCAGGCCTGGGTAAAACCGGTGGCCGTGGTCACAAAGGTTTAAAATCCCGCTCTGGCGGCTCAGTTCGTCCAGGCTTCGAAGGCGGTCAAATGCCTTTGAAACAGCGTTTGCCTAAGTTCGGCTTTACTTCGCGTAAGTCGTTGGTTACCGCTGAAGTTCGTCTGCACGAGCTGACAAAAGTTGAAGGTGATGTGGTTGATCTGAGCACCCTGATGGATGCAAACATCATCCCACGCACCACCAAATTTGCCAAAGTGGTTCTGTCCGGCGAAGTGACACGCCCGTTGACTGTCAAAGGTCTGCGTGTGTCCAAAGGCGCTCGTTCAGCCATTGAAGCTGCTGGTGGAAAAGTCGAAGAATAACAAAAGGATAGTACGTAATGGCTAAACCAGGTTCGGACTTAAAAAGTAAAGGCAGTTTTGGCGAGCTGAAAGCGCGCTTGCTGTTTGTACTTTTAGCCATAGTCGTTTTTCGACTTGGAACTTTTGTGCCAATTCCTGGAATTGACGCCGCCGTGCTAGCTCAGTTATTCGAGCAACAACGAGGTACCATCGTTGAAATGTTTAACATGTTCAGCGGTGGTGCACTTGAGCGTGCTTCTGTGTTTGCGCTTGGCATCATGCCTTACATCTCAGCGTCCATCATCGTGCAGTTGCTGTCGGTGGTGCACCCGCACTTAGCGGAGCTGAAGAAAGAGGGTGAGGCCGGCAAGCGTAAAATTCAGCAATACACACGCTATGGTACTCTTGCATTGGCAACGCTGCAGTCGATTGGTATTGCGACCGGTTTGCCGAATATGATGCCAGGCTTGGTAATCAACCCAGGCTTTGCATTCTATTTTACTGCCATCGTTAGTTTGGTTACCGGTACCATGTTCCTGATGTGGTTGGGTGAGCAGATTACTGAGCGCGGTATTGGTAATGGTATTTCGTTGCTAATCTTTGCAGGTATCGTTGCTGGACTGCCATCTGCTGTAGGTGGCACCATCGAGCAAGCTCGACAGGGCGATTTGCACTTTTTATTACTGGTCGCGATCGTTGTGATTGTGGTGGCTATTACGACCTTTGTGGTGTTCTTTGAACGCGGGCAACGTCGTATCGTGGTGAACTATGCCAAGCGTCAGCAAGGCCGTCAGGTCTTTGCCGCGCAAAGCAGTCATTTACCATTGAAAGTCAACATGGCTGGGGTTATCCCACCGATTTTCGCATCGAGCATTATTTTGTTCCCTGGTACCATTGCTACTTGGTTTGGTTCAGGTGAGGGCATGGTTGCTAACTTCCTGCAGGAACTGGCATTAACCTTGTCTCCGGGTCAGCCGCTGTACATTATGTTGTATGCAGCTGCCATTATTTTCTTCTGTTTCTTCTACACTGCGTTGGTGTTTAACCCGCGCGATACAGCAGACAACCTGAAGAAATCCGGTGCCTTTATTCCAGGTATCCGTCCGGGTGAACAAACGTCCAGATACATTGATAAAGTAATGACTCGTCTGACACTGGCAGGTGCGTTGTACATTACCTTTATCTGTTTAGTACCCGAGTTCATGATGGTTGCATGGAATGTGCAATTCTACTTCGGCGGTACATCCTTGTTGATTATCGTTGTGGTGATTATGGACTTTATGGCACAGGTACAGACTCATTTGATGTCGCATCAATACGATTCTGTGCTTAAGAAAGCAAATCTTAAAGGCGTAAGCCGATAAGAACTTACTGCGGAGTGAAGTCATGAAAGTACGTGCTTCCGTTAAGAAGATCTGCCGTAACTGCAAAATCATCAAGCGCAACAACGTTGTGCGTGTGATCTGCACCGAGCCAAAGCACAAACAGCGCCAAGGCTAACGGCAGAAGCAATCGAGTGGGTCAAGCAATTGACCCACGAATTGTTTGCAAAACAGACGCCATTTGAGTATCCTTACGGGCTTTTCAAATCGGCACCCATAAATTTTAAGTGAAGGAGAAGGTTAGTGGCCCGTATAGCTGGCATTAACATCCCCGATAATAAACATGCGGTCATCTCGTTGACCTATGTTTATGGTATCGGTAAAACTCGCGCTCAGGCCATTCTGGCAGCAGCGGGTATCGAAGAGAGTACCAAAATCAGTGCACTAAGCGATGCACAGTTGGATACGCTTCGTGAAGAAGTTGCAAAATACACCGTTGAAGGTGACTTGCGCCGTGAAGTGACATTGAACATTAAGCGTTTGATGGATCTTGGTTGTTACCGTGGCTTGCGCCACCGTCGTAGTTTGCCTGTTCGTGGTCAGCGTACTAAAACCAATGCGCGTACCCGTAAAGGTCCACGTAAGCCGATTAAGAAATAAGGCAGGTAACTTATGGCTAAAGCACAAGTTCGTACTCGTAAACGGGTAAAAAAGCAAGTTGCAGACGGTATGGCTCATATCCATGCTTCTTTCAACAACACCATCGTCACCATCACTGACCGCCAGGGCAACGCTCTGTGCTGGGCAACTGCTGGTGGTTCAGGTTTCCGCGGCTCTCGTAAGTCCACACCTTTTGCTGCTCAGGTAGCTGCAGAGCGTGCTGGTGTAGCTGCGCAAGAATATGGTGTGAAAAACCTCGAAGTGTTCGTCAATGGTCCTGGACCAGGTCGTGAATCTGCTATCCGTGCATTGAACGGCGCAGGTTTCCGTATCACGAATATCACCGACGTGACGCCTATCCCACACAACGGATGCCGTCCACCTAAAAAACGTCGCGTGTAATCACAGCGCTTCACGGATTATTGGAGAAAGAAGATGGCTAGATATTTGGGCCCTAAGCTCAAGCTAAGTCGCCGTGAAGGAACGGACCTGTTCCTGAAAAGCGGCGTGCGGGCAATTGACTCAAAATGTAACTTAACAACTGCTCCTGGTCAGCATGGCGCCCGTCGTGGTCGTTTGTCTGATTACGGTATTCAGTTGCGTGAGAAGCAAAAAGTACGCCGTATGTATGGCGTATTGGAAAAGCAGTTCCGTAACTACTACAAAGAAGCTGCTCGTATCAAAGGTAACACCGGTGAAAACCTGCTTCAGTTGCTGGAGTCACGGTTGGACAACGTGGTTTACCGTATGGGCCTGGCAAGCACTCGTGCTGAAGCACGTCAGCTGGTCAGCCATAAAGCAATCATGGTGAATGGTCGTGTGGTCAACATCCCATCTTTCACTGTATTGCCAGAACAAGTTGTTTCTGTTCGTGAAAAAGCCAAGAAGCAAGCTCGTATCGCTGCTGCGATGGAGCTGGCTGGTCAACGCGAGAAGCCAACTTGGGTTGAAGTAGACACGACTAAGCTCGAAGGTGTATTCAAGCGTCTTCCTGAGCGTTCAGATTTGTCTGCTGACATCAACGAACAGTTAATCGTCGAGCTTTACTCTAAGTAAAGCGAACCATTAAGAGAGGATACAATGCAGGGTTCTGTCACCGAATTCCTTAAGCCGAGATTAGTTGGGATCGACAAAGTCACCCCAACTCGTGCCAAAGTTACTTTGGAACCACTTGAGCGCGGTTTCGGACATACCTTGGGTAACGCACTTCGCCGTATTCTGCTGTCTTCTATGCCAGGTTTTGCTGTCACAGAAGTTGAGATCGAAGGCGTACTCCATGAGTACAGTTCGAAAGAAGGGGTGCAAGAGGATATCATTGATATTCTGTTGAACCTGAAAGGCTTAGCCTTCCGCCTGGAAGACAAAGATGAAGTCACTTTGACTTTAACCAAAAAAGGTGCTGGCCCTGTGACTGCTGCTGATATCCAGCACGGTGACGGTGTTGTCATTGTCAATCCGGATCACGTGATCTGCCACCTGACTGGCGATACTGAGTTCAGTATGCGTCTGAAAGTTGAGCAGGGCCGTGGTTATGTGCCGGCATCAGCCCGTCTTTCCTCTGAAGACGACGAGCGTCCAATTGGCCGCTTGTTGCTTGACGCTTCCTTCAGCCCTGTAGAGCGTATTGCTTACAGTGTTGAAGCGGCGCGTGTAGAGCAACGCACCGACTTGGACAAGCTGGTTATCGATATGGAAACCAATGGTACGCTTGAGCCTGAAGAGGCAATCCGTCGTGCTGCGACTATTCTGGCTGAACAGCTGGAGTTCTTCGTAGAGCTGCGTGATAAGAGTGAGCCAGAGAAGCGCGAAGAGAAGCCGGAGTTTGATCCGATTCTGTTGCGTCCTGTCGATGATCTCGAATTAACGGTTCGTTCTGCTAACTGTCTGAAAGCAGAGCAAATTCAGTACATCGGTGATCTGGTGCAACGTACCGAGGTTGAGCTGTTGAAAACGCCTAACCTGGGTAAGAAGTCGCTTACCGAAATCAAAGACGTACTGGCTTCACGTGGTCTGTCTCTTGGCATGCGCCTTGAGAACTGGCCGCCAGCCAGTCTGGTAAACAAAGACTAACCGGATCCGGTTCCTGGTTTAGTAAGAAGGAATAGGTCATGCGCCATCGTAAGAGTGGTCGTCAATTAAATCGGAACAGCAGCCATCGTCAGGCAATGTTCCGCAACATGGCAAGCTCGTTGGTGAAGCATCAAATCATCAAAACGACTTTGCCAAAAGCAAAAGAGTTGCGTCGTGTTATTGAGCCTTTGATCACACTGGCTAAAAACGACAGCGTGGCAAACCGCCGTTTGGCTTTTGCCCGTACTCAGGATAAAGAAGCTGTAGGTATCTTGTTCACTGAACTTGGTCCTCGCTACAATGCCCGCCCAGGTGGTTACACACGTATCATTAAGTGTGGCTTCCGTGCCGGTGACAACGCGCCAATGTGTTACATTGAGCTGGTGGACCGTCCAGAAGTGGACGAAGAAGCTGTTGTCGAGGAAGCGGTTGCTGAGTAAGCTTCCCTTGAACAAAAAAACCGGGACCTGTGTCCCGGTTTTTTTATGTCCGAATGGTTTTAGGTCAACAGGCGTCAACTTGTGTTCCTGGCTGCTAAACCTGGTCGCTTATCCAACAAATTGACTATGAAAACTACGCTTTGCTTAGAAAGTGAGCGCTTGGGTTGGATCCTGCAAAAAAGATCTTGATCGCCTTGCTTGGATCCTTATAATGCGCACCACTGATGACGACGAGGTTACAACGACATCGTCATCCTGCTTCAGAATGAAGCACTGCTCTTTAACAATAAGCAATCAATTATCTGTGTGGGTACTTGTGTTGATACGTGCAAACGAATAATCAGTATGAGTGACCAAT
>SKGJ01000109.1 GCA_007117525.1 Alkalimonas sp. | reverse complement strand
ATGGCGCTGGTCGATGGTATGCCACTCTTCTTTCGGGTGGGCATAGAGTCCCCATAGGTGGTTCAATATCATAATTATTATCCTTTACACTGCCTACGTCTTGAGCAATTGGCTCATTGGTGCCAATCGGGCTATACCAGACTACCTCATTGGTATAACTCAGTTATGGCCAAATTTGAGCCAGCCGTCAAGTCATGTTGCACAAAATTTGATCCGGATCAGGCTGGCACGCATTCTGGCTGGTTGTACTGTGTTTAAAACGGTATAATGACCGTTTTTATGGCTGCTGTTGTATCCGATGAAACCTGCTGAGCTTGCTGCCCTACTAAGTCCCATCCATCAATTTTTGCACTGCCGTACTCCCGAGCCCTGGTTGGCATGGGCTGCCTTGCCTGCACAATTACCGGCACTGCTGATTGATCACATGCATTGCGAGTTAAAAGCCGCACAAAGTGCTGCCTTGCTGATCCGTCGCTACGCCACCGATGATGCTTCGGCCAAAGCCTTGCTGGCTTGGTTGAAACCCTACGAGGATTTCGTGTATCGCAAAGTGGGTGATGGTCAGTTTCATCAGCGCAAAAATGACTTGATTGGTGAGCTCAGTGCCAAAGGAGCTGTGCCTTGGCAGCAGCAAGTGCTGGATAAAATGGTACGACTTATTAAGGAAGAGCTCCATCACTTTGAGCAGGTGCTCGATTTTATCCGTCAGCGTGCTATTGCCATTGAACCGCTCAGTGCTGCCGGTTACGCGTCGGGGTTGTTGCGGCATGTGCGCAGCCGGGATCCAGCCATGCTAGTGGATAAACTCATTATTGGCGCCTTGATTGAAGCCCGCTCCTGCGAGCGCTTTGCCGCACTGGCACCGCGACTCGATCCTGAGTTGCAACGCTTTTACATCTCTTTGCTGCGCTCAGAAGCCCGGCATTATCAGGATTACTTGCAGCTGGCTGCGGACATTAGCCCCGAGCCCATTGAGCCAAGGGTGCAGCAATTGGCAGCCATTGAAGCCCAATTGATTTTGCAACCGGATGCATCCTTTCGTTTTCACAGTGGTGTGCCAGCTGCCTTGCTTGAAAAATAATCAATCTTTGATTAAGCTTAGCTTCAGCATCGATGGATTAAGATGCTTCTATACGCTACCGGTGAAGGAGATACACCATGAATGCATTGCCACAACCGCAAGAAAGAGCCCGCAGCTCAAACCAACCCAAAGACAGCTACCAACCAAGCCGCCGTCACTTCGGTGAGGCACCCTCCTTATTGGCTGGGAATAAACCTTTCAGTGAGCGCCCCGAGCTGGAACCAACGGCTGTTCTTGGCTACAACTAGCGCCACAGTCCCGACGGTTGGTTGCTGTAGGGCAGGGAGCTAGAGCTCTTCGAAATACAGTTGCCAGTCGTCGGCACTGACTTTCAGGTAGCTGGCCTGCTGGTACCAGTCGCCCAGCACATACCGCTTGCCGTCGCCTTGAGCTAAGGATACCTGGTGGACCTTGGGCCGGTGGGTATGACCGTGGATCAGATGGCGAACACCTGCTTCATTCATCACCCGCACCACTTCGTCCGGCGTCACATCCATGATGGTGTTCGCTTCTTCGGTCAGGCTTGCTTTGTAGGCGGCGCTTTTGCGGCGGGCTTTACGGGCCAAATGCTGACGGTACCACAGTGGCATGGCCAACATCAGATTCTGCCACCAGCGCTGATCCCACCAACGTCGAAACTTCTGGTAATCCACATCCAGCGTACAAAGGCTATCGCCATGCATGATCAGGGTTGGCGTACCGTACAAATCAATGACCTTGGCAGGTGGTAACAGCTGCATACCGGCACGTCGGGCATAGCGCTCACGCAGTAAAAAGTCACGATTGCCGTGGGTAAAATACACTGGCAGTTGCTGGCTCAGCTGGGCTAAACCGGCGGCGACTTGGTCCAGCAAGGGTTCGGGGTTGTCATCGCCAATCCAGACTTCAAACAAATCGCCCAGTATATAGAGGGCATCTGCTTGAGCGGCTTCTTGCTGTAAAAAGCGCAGAAATGCCTGGGTGATATCGGGCCGATCGGCCGCTAAATGCAGATCGGCGATAAAGAGGCTGTATGGCTTAGCCATTGAGCTCGGCGCGCTCAATGACCACACTTTCCAGTGGCACATCGGCGTGGTGGCCGTGACGACCGGTTTGCACCGCCGCAATTTTCTCCACCACGTCCATGCCGGCACTGACTTTGCCAAAGACGCAGTAACCCCAGCCCTGGCTGTTTTCAGCCCGGAAGTTTAAGAAGTCGTTGTCGGCGATATTGATAAAAAACTGGCAAGTAGCCGAGTGCGGGTCCGACGTCCGCGCCATCGCAATGGTGCCCAGGGTATTGGCCACCCTGTTGTTGGCTTCATTTTTAATGGCCGCTTTGGTGGGCTTTTGCTGCATGTCGCTGGTAAAGCCGCCACCCTGGATCATAAAGCCCGGGATCACGCGGTGAAAAATGGTGCCATCAAAAAAGCCGTCTTTAACGTAGCTCAGAAAGTTTTCAACCGTCTCAGGGGCTTTGTCAGCAAACAGCTCCAGTGTGATAACGCCAAAATTGGTGTGCAATTGAACCATGGGATCTTCCTCCGGATAAAAAACAGCATTGTAGCCTTTTTTTGCCGATGGCGACATAGCGCGACAGGCCCGGGCGATGCTAAACTAGCGCTTTCATCCGAATCGAAAGGCAGGAGTCCCTAGTGCAGATCTTCAATACCCTTACCCGAAAAAAAGAAAACTTTCAGCCATTGGTTGAAGGCAAAGTGGGGCTTTATGTTTGTGGTATTACGATCTACGACTACTGCCATATTGGCCATGCGCGCACGTACGTCGCTTTTGACGTCATTAACCGTTACCTGCGCTTTTCCGGCTACGACGTCACCTATGTCCGCAACATTACCGATGTTGATGACAAAATCATTAAGCGGGCGGCGGAAAACAACGAAAGCTGCGATGCATTAACCGCTCGCTTTACCAAGGCGATGCACGAAGACTTCGAGGCTTTGGGTCTGCTGCCTGCCGATATCGAGCCAACCGTGACCGGCCATATGCAGCCGATCATCGAGTTAATCCAAACCTTGCAGGACAAAGGTTATGCCTACGTCAGCAAAGACGGCGATGTGCTGTTTGATGTCAGCAAGTACGAGGACTACGGTGCTTTAAGCCAACAAAACCTCGACATGCTGCAAGCCGGTGCCAGGGTGGATGTCAATGACAGCAAAGACGACCCGCTGGATTTTGTGCTGTGGAAAAGTGCCAAGCCGGGGGAGCCCAACTGGGACTCGCCCTGGGGTAAAGGGCGTCCTGGCTGGCACATCGAGTGCTCGGCGATGAGTGCTTGTCACCTGGGTACGCAATTTGATATTCACGGCGGTGGCTCGGACTTGCAGTTTCCGCATCATGAGAATGAAATCGCTCAGTCGACCTGTGCCCATGGCACCCAGTACGCCAATACCTGGATCCATACCGGCATGGTGCAGGTTGATAAAGAGAAAATGTCCAAATCGCTGGGTAATTTCTTCACCGTGCGCGAAGTTCTGGCCAAATACAATGCCGAGTCGGTGCGCTATTTCCTGTTATCCAGCCACTACCGCAGCCAGTTGAACTACAGCACCGAGAATCTGGAGCAAGCCCATGCGGCTTTAAGCCGGCTGTACAACGTACTGCGTGAGTTGCCGCCTGCTGAGGAAATTGCCTTATCCGATGACATCAGCTTTGGTTATGTCGATCGCTTCCAGCAAGCGATGGACGATGATTTCAATACGCCGGAAGCCTTGCCTGTGCTATTTGAACTGGCACGAGAAGCCAACCGCTGCAAAGAAGCCGAGCCGGAAAAAGCCCGTGAGCTGGCTACCTTGCTGCATATGCTGGGCGGTGTGCTTGGCATTTTACAGGGCGATGCCGAAGCCTTCTTGCGTGGCGGTACGGCCGGCAGCCAAGCTGATGATGTGGCTGAAATTGAGGCGCTGATAGCCGAGCGCAATCAGGCCAGAGCAGACAAAAACTGGCCTGCTGCCGATGCAGCCCGGGACAAACTGACCGCTCTTGGCATCGTGGTTGAAGATAAAAACGGCGTAACCAGCTGGCGCCGGCTCTAACTTCGCTAAAAAGTAGCTTTCTTGCCAACAGCCTTCAGCTCAAACTGCAGGCTGTTTTTATTTGGACTAGACTAATTAGTGCTCGTCCTTAAAGGCGGGCACTAATGCAGCGCAGGGATGCGCTGCCAAAATCATTGGTATAAGCCATTGATTTTGCGAGCAAGGAAAAACCACGTTTTTTCCTTGCGACTCCGCGAAACGGCAGGGAGGCCGTTTCAGGATGGGAACTAAACAGGTACAGCAGCAAAGCAAACTACCCAAAAGGTGGTATACTGTTGATTCGGCGTCAAAAATACCAAGCACTGAAAAAGGAATGGCGATGCGCAATAATCAGCCAGTTACGCAACGTGAGCGGACTTTTCCAAAAGAGCAAAAGCTTATTTCCACCACCGATCTTAAAGGCACCATTCAGTTTTGCAACGATGCTTTTGTGGAAATCAGTGGTTATAGCCGGGATGAGCTGATTGGCCAACCCCACAACATAGTGCGGCATCCGGATATGCCGCCGGCTGCTTATGAGGCGATGTGGTCCTATTTAAAGCAGGGCAAACCCTGGATGGGGCTGGT
>SKGJ01000254.1 GCA_007117525.1 Alkalimonas sp. | reverse complement strand
CGGCCCCGGCAGCCACAGAAGATGACGACACAGCCCCGCGCCATGGCGTGCAGGTTGTCGAGTTAGGTTAATTAGCAGCAGACGTAAAAAAACCAGCCACGGCTGGTTTTTTTACGTCTGCTGCGCGGCGAAGCCCGGTGTTAGCAAGCAGGACTGATGGCCACCAGCTGTTTCACTTCTTCCATAATGGGGCAGTTGAAACGGATCATGCCGCTGATTTCGGCAATGTAGTCTTCACCGCGCTCGGAGTAACTCATCAGGCCTTGCGCCAAATCTTCCCCCCGTACCGGCTTATTATGGGCACGCAGCTCAGCCCGGATATCCCGTAAAGATTCGTAGCTGTGGAAGGTATTAAGGTTGTAAAAGTAGCTGCGAATGCTGGCCGCGGCGGTATCAAAGCGGGCCACTTCGTGAAATTGGTCTTCACCTCGGGCCAGTGGCACCATGCCACAGCCTTCCCGAAAGCACCATTGACCAAAAAAGTTCAGCCCTTCCACCGCAAAGCGGCTGGTGCCCCAGGCCGACTCATTGGCCGCCTGCATCAACACCAGGGAGGCAGGCAATACATCAACCCGCTTTAACAACTCCGACAGACTGTCGTCATCAAAGTGATCCACATCCATCCGGAACTCGTCAAAGAGTGCGTAAACAAAGGCGTAATCCTGCACGGTCAAAGGTTGCGAAGCGTTGAGCTGACTTTGCAGCTTCAGCAGTTGCTTGCGCAAAGCGCGCAGCCGTGCGTTTTCATGCGCCACGTAAGGCCCTAGATAGGTAAAAAAGGCCTGTTTTCTCAAATTCACATCGCTGATGGCATCAAAGTCTGGCAGCGCTTTGCTGGCAGGGGCTTTCATCGGGTACGCCAGTCGCTTACGGACCTGTTCAGAATGGCTGTAGCTGTACACATCCGAGCGCAGTGGGTGCACCAAAGGCTCGGCCCAAATGATCTCTGGCTCAGGCTGTGCTGGCTGAGGAATAAAAGGATAGTACAATGCATAAAGCACCAGAGCTGTCAGTGCAGCCAAAAGTGGGAACTTCAAAAATCGCATCAAGCACCTTTTCGTGGATAGAAATACATTCTTGGATAAAAACATAAGGGAGCTTTCTAAACCAGACATCGTCACTGGACGAAAGCTCCCACTGATAACCAACGCTGCTAAGCGCCGACATTCCCTTATTTTACCCCGAAAATGGTCAGTTCAGGAAATATTCTGGCCATTCCTTGTACAAAAAATCACAGCTTTTAAACTAAGCAACTGATACTGCAATAAAAATGAAACACTGGCATTCACCCCAAATATGGGGTAAAAATGACCATTCAGGCTTTTTTACAAGGAATTGGTCATGCAAAGCGTCCGGCTTTTGCCCCTGATAAGTCTTTTCGGCTTGCTGAGCTGCAGCAGTGCTGCCAACGAAAAAACCATCGAACGCACACTGGATGCCAGTGCATTGCAGCAGCTGGTGCTGGAGGTTGGCGTGGGTCAGGTCAATCTGCACAGCAGCGACAGCGACCAGTTGGAAATAACGGTCAAACTGCGTGGAGAGCGGCGTTGGTGGTTTTTCAGCCATAAGGTGGGCGATGTTGAGTTGCAACCGGAGCAGCGCAATGGCGAACTTCGGCTCAGTATCCCGAAAGACAATACGCATCAGCAGTGGCAACTGCGGATCCCAGCGCATCTTTCGGTCCAGACCGACCTGGGGGTTGGCCAGGTGTACCTGCATCAATGGCGAAATCCACTGCAGGTGGATGTTGGCGTTGGTCAAATCAATGGCAGCCTGAACAGCAGCCAGTACCAACAGATTGAGTTGGCGGTTGGGGTTGGCAATGTCGGCTTGAGTAATGCCAACGGCAGCATGCAGTCGGAACGTCATCTGGTCGGCGGTACCCTGAACTGGTCCGGTTCGGGGCAAGCTGTGCTCAAAGCCAATCTTGGGGTTGGCGACATCAGCCTGAGCCATCAGCCCTGATTTTTGCTGAGCAGAATGAAAAGCACGCTTTTCACTTTGTTTTGCGACCGGACATCGGGTAGTATTTGGCTATCCAGACGTATAAAAATATAAGTGCATCCGAGCAAATTATGAAGCCCATTCAACGCTCCTCCAAACTTGAAGGTGTTTGTTACGATATCCGCGGCCCGGTGGCGCAAGAAGCCAAACGGATGGAAGAAGAAGGCCACCGTATACTAAAGCTGAATATCGGCAACCCGGCCCCTTTTGGCTTTGAAGCCCCGGACGAAATTTTAAAGCATGTTATTCACAACCTGCCAACGGCTCAGGGCTATTCCGACTCTCAGGGCATTTACCCGGCCCGGGTCGCAGTAGCGCAGTATTACCAGCAACGCGGCATTCGCGGTGCCGATGCTGACGATGTCTTTATTGGCAATGGCGTTTCCGAGCTGATTTTAATGGCACTGCAAGGCTTGCTGAACAACGACGACGAGGTGCTGATCCCCTCCCCCGATTACCCACTCTGGACAGCGGCTGTCAATTTGGCCGGAGGCAAGGCCCGGCATTACCGCTGCGATGAGCAACAGGACTGGGCACCGGATCTGGACGACATTCGCAGTAAAATTACCAAAAAAACCAAAGCATTGGTGCTGATCAACCCCAACAACCCAACCGGGGCGGTGTACAGCGATGAGGTCTTGCTGGCCTTGCTGGAAATTGCCCGCCAGCATCAACTGGTGGTGCTGAGCGATGAAATTTACGACAAAATTCTGTACGATGGTGCCAGTCACACCAGCACTGCCGCCCTGTGCGATGACTTGCTGTTGCTGACCTTTGGCGGCTTGTCGAAAAACTACCGCATCGCCGGTTTTCGGGTTGGCTGGCTGTTTATTTCCGGTGCCAAGCGCCAGGCACAGCATTACGTCGATGGGTTGCGGATCCTGGCCTCGATGCGGCTCTGTGCCAATGTGCCCTGTCAGCACGCGGTGCAAACGGCTTTGGGCGGTTACCAAAGCATCTTTGAGCTGACCAAACCCGGTGGCCGTCTTTACGAGCAAATGGATGCGGCCTGGCACCAGGTCAATCAAATTCCGGGGCTAAGCTGCACCCGCCCGAAAGGCGCCATGTATTTGTTTCCGAAAATCGACCGCCAGCAAATCAAAATCAAAGACGATGAATTGATGGTGCTGGATTTTCTGCGGCAACATAAAGTCTTGCTGGTGCATGGCCGTGCCTTTAACTGGCCGGAGCCGGATCACTTTCGCATCGTAATTTTACCGCACAAAGAACAGCTGGAGCAGGCCATTGGCCGGCTCGGGCAGTTTTTATCAGCGTATCAGCAGTAGGCCCAGCCATGACGACCAGCCCCGGCTTTCGTGAAGCCTTTGAATGGTTTACCCAGCAGCTGTCCTCGGTGGTGTTTTATGCCATTCCGGTGGCCGGTGCCGAATTACCGATGGTGGTGCTCTGGCTGATGGCCGGCGCCCTGTTCAGCACCTTTTATCTGGGCTTTATCAATGTGCGCGGCTTTGGTCATGCCATCCGGGTGGTCTCTGGTCGTTACAAGGATCCCAAGCAGCAAGGCGACATTACTCCCTTTCAGGCACTTTCTACTGCGCTGTCCGGTACCGTAGGCACCGGCAACATTGCCGGTGTGGCGGTGGCGATAACCCTGGGCGGCCCGGGCGCAACCTTTTGGATGATTCTGGCCGGCTTGCTCGGCATGTCACTGAAATTTGTGGAATGCACCCTGGCCGTCAAATACCGTCGTCAGGCGGCCGATGGTACCTTCTCCGGCGGCCCGATGTACTACATCGAAGCCGCCCTTGCCAAATACCGGCTGCCTCGCCTCGGCAAGGCGCTGGCGATTTTCTTTGCCATGGCCTGCGTCTTTGGCTCGGCTGGCTTTGTGCATGTCAATCAGGGCTTTGCTCAGGTGAAAGGCGTTACTGGTTTTGACAGCGCCTGGGGCTTTGGCATCCTCTACGCCCTGTTGGTGGCGGTGGTGATTATTGGCGGCATCAAAAGCATTGCCCGGGTCACCAGCCGCTTGGTGCCCTTGATGTGTGCCATTTACTTGCTGGCGGCATTGGTCATCATCGGCAGCCAGCTGACCGCTGTGCCGGCGGCGCTGATGATCATCGTGCAAGGCGCTTTTGCGCCGGAAGCGGCCTATGGTGGCTTTATTGGCGTTTTGATTCAGGGCTTTCGGCGTGCCGCCTACTCCAATGAGGCGGGCATTGGCTCCTCCCCCATTGCCCATGCGGCGGCACAAACCCGTCAGCCGGTTTCCCAGGGCTTTGTCGCCTTGCTGGAGCCCTTTATCGATACGGTGGTGATTTGCACCATCACGGCTTTGGTGATCATCTTAACCGGCGCCTATTTGGGCAGCGATCTGGATGGTGTCCGCCTGACATCCAGTGCCTTTGCCACAGTCTTTGACTGGTTTCCGCTGGTGTTGATGGTGGCCCTGCTGCTGTTTGGTTTCTCTACCGTGATCAGCTGGTCTTATTATGGCCTGAAATCCTGGAGCTACATTTTTGGCGACAGCGCCCGGGCCCAAAACCTGTTTAAGGTGCTGTTTTGTCTGGTCGTCTCGGTTGGCGCCGTGCCGAATATTTTGGCGGTGTTTGATTTTATCGACTCGATGATTTTCCTGATGGCGGTGCCCAACATCCTGGCCATTTACCTGCTGATGCCGGAGGTAAAACGCGATTTAAAGCAGTATCTGGCGCAGCTGAAGACCGGAAAATAGCTCG
>SKGJ01000349.1 GCA_007117525.1 Alkalimonas sp. | reverse complement strand
ACCTTGCACAGGTGTGGCACTATCCGCGATAACCGGTCAATATCGGCCATGCTGAAATCCACCTCGCCTTCCAGCGCTGCGGCCAGCAAATGCAGTACGGTGTTGGTGGAGCCGCCCATGGCGATATCCAGCATCATGGCATTTTCAAAGGCAGCCTTGCTGGCAATGCTGCGAGGCAAAGCGCCGGCATCGTCGTTTCGGTACCAGCGGTTGCACAGCTCCATAATGCGGTAACCGGCTTGAACAAACAGCTCTTTGCGATCGGCATGGGTGGCCAGTAGGGAACCATTGCCGGGCTGGCCCAAGCCCAGCGCTTCGACCAGGCAGTTCATCGAGTTGGCGGTAAACATGCCGGAGCAGGAGCCGCAGGTTGGACAGGCGCTGCGCTCTATCGCTTCGCTGTCGCTGTCGCTGACCTTGGGATCGGCCGCCGATACCATGGCATCGACCAGATCAAGCTTGATGATTTGATCCGATAGCTTGGTTTTGCCGGCTTCCATTGGGCCGCCGGACACAAAGATCACCGGCACATTCAGCCGCATGGCAGCCATCAGCATGCCGGGGGTGATTTTATCGCAGTTGGAGATGCACACCATGGCATCGGCGCAGTGGGCATTGACCATGTACTCGACCGAATCAGCAATCAGCTCGCGCGATGGCAAACTGTACAGCATGCCGCCATGGCCCATGGCAATGCCATCGTCCACCGCTATGGTATTGAACTCTTTGGCGATACCACCGGCTTCGGCGATGCTGGCAGCGACCAGTTTGCCCAGATCGCGCAGATGCACATGACCGGGTACAAACTCACAAAATGAATTCACCACCGCGATAATGGGCTTGCCGAAGTCGGTGTCTTTGACGCCGGTGGCACGCCACAGCGCTCTGGCTCCGGCCATGTTTCTGCCTTCGGTGACGGTGGCGGATCGTAATTTTGGCATTGCGTGGATACTCCCTGATGCCGCTGGGCATCGTTAACATTAGCAAAAAAGTTTAAATCAGGCGCTTATACCCAAGTGACCTCAATATGCAGGCTTCAGCGGGTGATAAAAGCGCTTTAGGCAAGGCAGCTGTTGAAAGGTTTGGTGGTTCCAAATCGACAACAGCTAACGCCGCATAAAGCGCTTTTAGCCCCGCCCTTCGGGAGCCTCTGGGCGCTTTCACTGCGGTGTTACACTGGCTAGCAAGGTGGTCGACATTGCGTCGCCAGTGTGCCTTGCATTGAAAGCGCCCAAAGGCTCTGAAACTCGCATCTTGAGGTCACTTGGGTATAGCGACGCCAGTTGCTCGCTGTGCAGCTCCAGTTGTTCGACATCGACCAGCTTGTTCAGCTGGCTGGTTAAAAGATGGATCGGCTTGTCGCTGGCAATCGACAAGGTCAGCAGCAAGCCGGCCTTGCTGCTTTGTGGCTTCATCTCCAGGCCGGTTAACTGAAAGCCGCGGTAACGGGTGACTTGCAGCACACGCTCCAGCACTACCGTCTGGTTTTTGGTTTGGATGGTCAGTACATGGTTCATTGCGCTCTCTCCGTTAACATGTCTTCGTTAGCAGCCCCAGGCGGCACCAGGGGCCAGACGTTGTCTTGCTCATCAATCCGTACATGCAGCAAATAAGGGCCGGGCCAGGTCAGCATGGCCTCTATGGCATCGCCCACTTCGTCTTTGCGGCTGATGGTGTGACCCGGTATCGCAAAAGCGGCGGCCAGGGCGACAAAATCGGGATTGTCCGATAAATCGGTTTCGCTGTAGCGCTCGTTGAAGAACAGCTGCTGCCATTGCTTCACCATGCCCAGGCGTTGATTGTCGATGATGACGATCTTGACCGGCAGCCGAAAACGTTTGATGGTACCCAGCTCCTGCACATTCATCATAAAGGAGCCATCGCCACTGACGGCCAGCACTGTATCTTCTGGCCGGGCCAGCTTGGCACCGATCGCGGCCGGCAGGCCAAAACCCATGGTACCCAGGCCACCACTGCTTAAATGATTGCGTGGGTGATTAAAGCGCATGTGCTGCGCCACCCACATCTGATGCTGGCCGACATCGCAACAGACCACGCTGTTATCCGGCAGGCGGTCGCTGAGCTGCTTTAACATCAGCGGCGCATAAATCCGCTCGCCCGGATGATCGTAGCGCCAGCCGTGCTGCTGCTTCAGCGCCAGGCAGTGCTCCAACCAGGGTTGGCACTGGGTCGCGACCGTCATCGCAGGCAGCAATTGCTGCATTGGGCCCAGCATGGCGCAATCGGGTTGGCGCAGCTTGTTGATTTCGGCCGGGTCGATATCCAGCTGGATCACCTTGGCATCTGGGGCAAAGCTGTCCAGCTTGCCGGTGACCCGATCATCAAAGCGGGCACCCAGACAGATCAGCAAATCGCATTGCTGCACCGCCAGATTAGCCGCCTGAGTGCCATGCATGCCCAGCATGCCCAAATAATAGGGGTTGTCCTTAGCCACCGAGCCCATGGCTTTTAAGGTGGTGACCGATGGCATGGCGCTTTTGGTTAAAAACTGCTGCAACTCAGCGATGGCTCCGGCCATGTGCACGCCACCGCCGATGTAAGCCATCGGTTTTTTCGCCGCAGCGATCAGCGTTCTGGCCTGTTGCAGCTGCTCAGTGGGCAGATTGGCAACTGTGCTGGCGGTGGGTGCGGCGACCGGTTTCAATGCACTGCCAACGTCGGCCAGCTGAATGTTTTTTGGAATGTCCACCAGCACCGGGCCGGGGCGGCCACTTTGCGCCAGGGCAAAGGCCTGGTGCAGGGTGTCTTCCAGTGCATCGATGTGCTCCACCAAAAAGCTGTGTTTGGTGACCGGCAGGCTCAGCCCCAGCACATCAATTTCCTGGAAGGCATCGGTACCCATCACGCCCTGTGCCACCTGACCGGTGATCGCTACCAGCGGCACCGAGTCCAGCAAGGCATCGGCCAGCGAGGTGATTAGATTGGTCGCGCCAGGGCCCGAAGTCGCCAGACAGACACCCACCTTGCCGGAGCTGCGGGCATAGCCTATGGCCGAGAAAGCACCACCTTGCTCATGCCGACACAAATAGTGCTTGATTGGGCTTTGGTAGATGGCATCGTAAATCGGCATGATGGCCCCACCGGGGTAGCCGAAGATGCTGTCTACCCCGTGTTGCTGCAACACCTTCATTACCAAATCTGCGCCTTTCATCGTTGTTCCTCTGGACTTGTTCAGCCCGCTTTTTTAAGGCCCGGAAACGAAAAAACCCCCGGTCCTTGCGGAGCGGGGGTTTTCTGGAATCTGGTTATTTAGCTGGTAAATTCCAAACGCAAGCCCCCGCAGCGACTAATAATCACCACGACTACGAGGACAATAATGTTCAGAACGGTTGCTAAACGCATTTTGTAATTCTTCACTAACTCTAACGGTTAATTGGGGCTGTGGTGAAAAACCACGCCAGTTGCTTATATAAATAGCCGTCTATCAGTCTGAAGTCAACGATTTTTTCTGTTGACAGGCAATTTATCGCAAAAAAGCCGCTTTAGAGCGATTTGCACAGCTTCTGTCTGGCGGAGTACACTGCAGTTATCGGCCATTGCCAGCGAGCCCGGATGGATCAGTTAGAGCTGTTTGATTTGCCCAACCCCTGCATTGGGGTCTGTGAAAGCGATAACCGCGGTTATTGCAAAGGCTGTCTGCGCTCTCGCGAAGAACGCTTTAACTGGCCACAAAAGCCGGTAGCGGAAAAAGCCCGGATTTTAAAGTTGCTGGCACAGCGTAAAAAGCGGCGTGAACAAAGAGTCGGTGGAGGCAGTACTGCAAACAGCACTGCTACCGAGCCGGATTTATTTGACTAAGTGCCTGTTCAGGCTTTCTTGTTAATCAAGCTGAGTAAAAACAGCAGCACCACAGCACCAATGGTGGCCATAATCAAGGTGCCGAGCAGGTTGGTCGGCCCAAGCCCCAATGCAGAAAACACCAGACCGCCAATAAAAGAGCCCACCACCCCGACCACAATATTGACCACCAGACCAAAGCCCCGGCCTTTCATCAATTGCCCGGCCAACCAGCCGGCCAAAGCACCGATCAATAGAAAAATAATAAAGTTCATGCTATCTCCCTGAATACGCTAAAAAACCTACTTAGCATAGCGGATGCTGGCTTCGATTGCCTACGATTATGCTATTTTTTTCCGCTCTTCCTCACTGAGCAAGCGGTACTCCCCTTCCGCCAAATCATCCGGCAGCTGAAAATCACCGATTTTTTCGCGGTGCAGCCGCACCACCTTGTTGCCAACAGCAGCAAACATCCGTTTCACCTGATGGTAACGGCCTTCGTGAATGGTCAGCAGAGCTTCGCGCTTAGCCATGACTTCCAGCTCGGCGGGCAGGGTGGGATCTTTCTCACCACGCAGCAGTACGCCTTCGGCAAACTTTGCTGCCACATCGGCTGGAATGGGATCGGCCAGCCAGACCCGGTAGGTTTTAGCGACATGGTGTTTGGGCGAGGTGATGCGGTGCAGCCACTGGCCATCGTCGGTAATCAGCAGCAAGCCTGTGGTATCGAGATCCAGTCGCCCCACTGGATTGAGTGACTCCAGCGCCGGCTCATCCAGCAGCATCATCACCGTGGGATGATCCGGATCATCGCTGGAGCAGACATAGCCAGCCGGCTTGTGCAGCACCAGATAACGGGGACCAATCAGTGCCAGCGGCTCGTCATCCAGCGTAACGACAGCGTCCGCCTT
>SKGJ01000089.1 GCA_007117525.1 Alkalimonas sp. | reverse complement strand
GGCTGGCCATAAACTTGTTTTCCGACTCAAAGGGGATCACCGCCAGCCGCTGGTAGTGCTCGCGCTCAAAACCGGCTTTTTCGGCCAGGCACAGCAAAGCGCCTTCGGTTGGCTCGCCCTGCACCCCCCAGTGCTCCTGCTGTTGGGTCAGTTGGCTGTCATTGGCAACGGCCACCACTTCCAGCAGGGCCGCCAAATCCGGCTGCTTCAGCGCTTCGATGCTTTGCTCGTCCCGGCTGAAGCTGCCATCCGGCTGGTAGCCCAGGCCACTGACCTGATAATGGCCAGCTCGGGTGACTACCTGGCTGGCGGTCATTTCATTGCGGGTTAAAGTACCGGTCTTATCCGAGCAGATCACCGTCACCGAGCCTAAGGTTTCCACCGCATTCAGCCGGCGGGTGATGGCATTACGTCTTGCCATCTGCTGCACGCCAAGAGCCAGCGTAATGGTTAAAATGGCCGGCAGGCCTTCCGGTATCGCCGCCAGGAATAACTCGGCGGTGGCAAAATCGTGCAGCAGGTAGCCGATGAGGAGCATCAGCAGCGCCATCGCCATTATCACCACCGACAGCCACTTGCTGAACTGGGCCATTTGCCGGGTCAGGGGCGTGGCAATGGCCTCCACCGTGGCCAGCATGGCATTGATGCGGCCAATTTCGGTGTTGGCACCAGTGGCGGTGACTACCCCGATCCCGCGTCCTGCGGTGACCAGGGTGCCGGAAAAGGCCATGCAAAAACGGTCGCCGACACCGGCATCGGCGGCAACCGGTTCGGTGTGTTTTGCACTGGGAACCGACTCGCCGGTCAACGCCGACTCTTCAACCCGCAGCTGGGTGCACTCAATCAAGCGCAGATCCGCCGGTACTTTATCGCCGGAGCGCAGCCGGACGATATCGCCCGGCACCAACTGATCGGCATCGACCTCCTGCCACTGGCCATCCCGCTTGACCGTGGCATGCAACGACAGCATCTTGCGAATGCTGGCCAGCGCTTTTTCGGCTTTGCCCTCCTGCACAAAACCGATGCTGGCGTTGATCAGCACCACCGCCAAAATCACCCAGGTATCCAGCCAGTGGCCGAGTAGGGCAGTAATGACTGCAGCAGCGATCAGAATGTAAATCAGGGTATCGTGAAAGTGCTTAAAGAAACGGTACCACAGGCTGGGTTGAGGCGGATCTGGTAAGCGGTTTTTACCATGGCTGGCTAGGCGGGCACTACTTTGTGCTGTATCCAGCCCTTGCGATGAACTTTGTTGCTGTTTCAGTACATCCTGCGATGACAAAGCGAAGACAGGCTGTTGTTTGGAGTTACCGGCAATGTCTGCTGCTATGGTTTTGGCCATTGTCTTTTCCTTAATACGATCACGGATTCAGTGTGACCTTTAAGATCGCTAACAGTTATGTGTTGGATCAAATACCCTTTACAATGCAAACCGATAAATTAGCATTGCATTGTGTCGTTCGATTATTATACAATAACTATCAAATTTATAAGCATGTCCATGCTGTAATGATGCTGTGCAGTGTTGTTTGTTGTTCTGCTTT
This sequence comes from Alkalimonas sp., assembly GCA_007117525.1. GTDB lineage: Bacteria > Pseudomonadota > Gammaproteobacteria > Enterobacterales > Alteromonadaceae > Alkalimonas > Alkalimonas delamerensis. The sequence continues at coordinate 3,202 of SKGJ01000089.1, read as the reverse complement.
CAGTTCACATCACCTTGCGGGTTTCAATGCGAATCATGGGTAGATTTCGTTCAATCTGACAAGGAGTCATTCGATGACACTTAAGCGTGTTTTTCCTGCCGCCGCTATGCTGGCATTGGTATCATTATCTCACCAAGCTCAGGCCAGTTTGATGCTGGACGCTAGTTACAATAATGGTTTTGACGGCGAATCAATTAGCATTAGTCACAATGGCGTAAGCTCAAGACCAGGAGTTGGTTTGCTGACGTTTGATCTTGCCCAAAACACTCCAACAGATAGTCTACCATTTATGCTGAATGGCCTGACCATTGAGACTTTCTGCGTGGAGTTTACCCAAGGAGTGATTAATGGTTGGCAAAGTTACAGCTTGGTTGAAACTTCGCAGGTATTTTCATCAGTGCAATCAGAAGCGATTGAACGTCTTTATACGGCTTACCATGGTCAGGTTGGTTCGTCTGCAAATAATGCCGCCTTCCAGCTGGCGCTTTGGGAAGTTGTCCATGAGACTCATGCCAGCAGCTGGGACTTAACGACGGGGAATTTTCAGGCAACTTCCAACGTCAGTATTGTAAATATGGCCAACAGTTGGTTAAGCAGCTTGGATTCCATTGAAAGCCAATTCAGTCTTTATGTGCTGACCAACTCGAGCTCACAAAATCAGCTGGTTTTCTCTGGTGTGCCACTGGATACGCCACCATCGGTGCCTGCTCCTGCTACGCTTGGCTTATTCGGTCTTGGCGCCTTGTTGCTATTGCGTCGTCGCAATTAATTGCATTGTCACAAAGAGCCTGTAACAGGCAGGCTCTTTGCATAAAAATTCTTTCTAACTTCTTGCGGTTGTTCTAACCTTTCAGATAAGGATCAGCCGAAGGCGTTAGTGCTACGATGATTAGAATGTCTTTACTTAGCTGTATTTTTCTTACTTTGGCAGCTCAAGCCAGCGTCTACCACTGCGTCGTCAACGGCGTTATCACTTTCAGCCAGCTACCTTGTGCAGTCGATGCTGAAAAGCTGAGTCAGTACGATAGCAGGCCAACGGTTATCAGTGAGAATAATTTGGCGGTGCTGGCTGAGGATGCTTTGCAGCAAATCAGCCGTCAGACTAGCCAGCAGAGACTGAATCAGCACTTGCAGCAATTGGAGCGTCAGATCCACCAGATCGAACAGACTCGCGATGCCAGGCTGGCTGAGCTGACCGATGGTGATGTGCAGTCGCCGGAGGAAGTTGCCAACCGCAGCTATCTGCAAGGCATAGCTGATGAAATAGCAGCGCTGCTGCAGGACTCCCAAGCAAAGCTCACTGTGCTGCATCAGCAAGCAGACGCTCTTCAGCAACAGCTGCTTGATTTGGAGCAAGGCTAGTGTCTGGTCCATTGAGCGGTATCAAGGTGTTGGATTTAAGTCGCATCCTGGCTGGCCCTTGGGCAACCCAAGTGCTGGCTGATTATGGCGCTGAGATCTGGAAGATTGAAAAGCCCGGCGAAGGGGATGATACCCGGCGCTGGGGACCGCCGTTTTTGCACAATGAAGCAGGGCAGAATACCGGCCAGTCGGCCTATTTTCTGTGTGCCAACAGGGGCAAGCGCTCTGTCTGCATTGACATCACCACGGAGCAAGGCCAGCAGCAAATACGTCAGCTAGCTGCCCGGGCCGACGTGCTGGTCGAAAACTACAAAGTGGGTGGCCTGGCCAAGTATGGGTTGGATTATTCAAGCCTTTCAGCGCTCAATCCCCGGCTGATTTATTGCTCCATCACCGGCTTTGGCCAAACCGGCCCTTATGCCAGTCAGGCGGGCTACGATGCCATGATCCAAGCCATGGGGGGCTTAATGAGCCTGACCGGTGAGCCGGATGATGCCTCAGGGGGAGGGCCGCAAAAAGTGGGGGTGGCCGCAGCCGATCTGATGACCGGCATGTACGCTGTTTCGGCCATTTTAGCGGCGCTGCATCATGTCCATCAAACCGGCCAGGGCCAACACATTGACTTAGCCTTACTGGATACCCAGGTCGCCTGGCTGGCCAATCAAGCCGCGAATTTCCTAGTAACTGGTGAAGTGCCACAACGGCTTGGCACGGCTCATCCGAACATAGTGCCTTACCAGGCCATGCAATGCCGGGATGGTTTTATCATGCTGGCGGTAGGCAACGATCGCCAGTTTCGCAGCTGCTGCCAGGTGCTGGGCTGCCCGGAGCTGGCAGAGGATAGTCGCTTTATCAGCAATAGCTTGCGGGTACAGCATCGCGATGCACTGATCCCGCTGCTGGCCGGCTACCTGCTGCAACAGGATGTGACTTACTGGGTGACTGCCTTATCCGCGCAGCATGTGCCGTGCGGGCCGATTAACCGGTTGGATCAGGTGTTTGCCGATCCCCAGGTGCAATCTCGAGGCCTGCAGGTGCAGGCCCGCCACCCCAGGGGCTACACCGTACCAATGGTAGCCAATCCGGTGAAGTTCTCTGCCACGCCCTTGTCTTTCGACCAGGCGCCTCCTGAGTTGGGTGAACATACGGAGCAGGTGTTGTTTACCCTCAGCGATTACCAACCGGAAAATGAGTGACACTTTTAGGTGTCATTCATTTTGTCAGAGCGAATTTGGTTGCAGCAGGGTTAAGCATCACCAAACAACTTAAATTAAAAGCAGGACTTAATTTAAGTTGGATTTTAAGTTAAATTAGATGCTGGCTTTATTTCAACTTCAGGACAGATTATGCAGCGTGGAAGCACAGGGCATTATGTAGCCAGTATTGCCGGCGGGGTAAGCTGCCAGGCGTTTGTGCCAGCACCCCTACCACCAGAGCCAGCGCTGCTGCTTGATACCAAGCTGCAAGGGCGAATAAATCAGGCCATGCTGGCGCTAGGTAGGTTAGATGCTATCAGCACCTTGCTGCCCGATGCCCGTTTGTTTTTATACAGCTATGTACGTAAAGAGGCCGTGATGTCTTCCCAGATTGAAGGCACCCAATCGTCACTCAGTGATTTAATGCTGTATGAAATGGAAGGCATGCCAGGCGTGCCGATGGACGATGTGCAGGAAGTGTCTTGCTATGTTAGCGCCTTAGAGTTGGGAGTTAGCCGTATTAACGAAGGGCACCCCATTACCTTTCGGTTGCTAACGGAATTACATCGGGCACTGATGACCTCGGGGCGGGGCATTAGCAAAGGCCCGGGTGAATTTCGTAAAAATCAGGTCTGGATTGGCGG
>SKGJ01000429.1 GCA_007117525.1 Alkalimonas sp. | reverse complement strand
TGGGTGGCATCAAAAATCACCGGGGCCATGGTTTTCATCTCATCCATGCCCAGCATATCCACCACCAGGTTGTTGTAGCCAAAACTGGAACCCCGCTCACACAGCATCACTTGCTCATTGCCAGCCTCACTGAATTTGGTCAGGATATGCCGCATTTCATGTGGCGCTAAAAACTGTGGTTTTTTCACATTGATCACGGCACCGGTTTTGGCCATGGCGACCACCAAGTCGGTTTGCCGGGCTAAAAAAGCGGGCAGTTGCAGCACATCCACCACTTCAGCAACAGGGGCGGCTTGCCAGGGTTCGTGCACATCGGTGATCAGCGGTACCTTGAAAGTCTGTTTTATCTCCTCAAAGATTTTCAATCCCTCATCCAGGCCTGGACCACGGTAGGAGTGAACGGAGGAGCGATTGGCTTTGTCGAAGGAGGCTTTAAAGACGTAAGGAATGCCAAGCCGGTCGGTGACTTCGACGTAATGCTCGGCGATCCGTAAAGCCAGATCACGGGATTCAAGCACATTCATGCCACCAAAAAGAACAAAAGGCGAAGTGTTGTCAACGTTGATGCTATCAAGCACGATGGTTTGCTGGGTCATAGCTGTCCTTGTGATAGAGCTAGTGGCTGTTCAGGCCGCTATTTTGTCATAAGCAGACCCAAAATAAACAACAGCCAGCTAAAAACTGGCAGGAAAGTTTGCCTGCATAATGCGACAATACGATGACATGCCAAATCAGACAGGCACTAGCGCACCTCATCCTCATCGGAGTCGGGGTATTTTTTCAGGATGGCTTCGAGTTTATCGACTCTGGTTTTGAAAATTTCCACCAGCTTGGGATCAAATTGCTTGCCGGCTTCACTGTCCACCAAAGCCACGACTTTTTCCAGTGGCCAGGCCGACTTGTAACAGCGGCGATGCCGCAGCGCATCGTACACGTCAGCAATGGCAGCAATACGCCCATAAATATGGATCTCTTCGCCTTTTTTGCCATCCGGGTAACCGCTGCCATCCCATTTCTCGTGATGATCGCGGGCAATGATAGCGCCAGCCTGGATAATGGCGCGTTTGGAGTTTTTTAAAATATCATAGCCAATGGTGGCATGGGTTTTCATCACTTCCCACTCGCGTTCATCCAGCCGCATCGGTTTGTTCAAAATACCATCTGGAATGCCCACTTTGCCGACATCGTGCAGCGGTGACGCAAACATCAGCTTCTCAGCCTCTTCATCCGGCAAGCCGTAGGCCTTTGCCAAATCGTAGCAAATAAAGGCAACCCGTTTGACATGATTGCCGGTTTCAATGGAGCGGTGTTCTACCGCTTCGCTTAGTCGATAGACGATTTCCCGCTGCGTGTCCTCAATTTCATGCTGCAACTGCACGTTTTCGTAAGCAATCTGCACATTCTGAGAGAACAGCTCAATCAACTTTTTCTGACTGTCGGTGACTTGCCCCGGCAAACCAGAGACGTACAACAAGGAGCCATGGGTAAACTTGCTGGTGCAATAGGCCACCAGGTAGTTTTCCTTGTAGACGATGCTGCGGCTTTTTAAGGCGTCGTAAAAGGCTTCCAGCAGGCTGTTGTCCAGCACCTTGGTCACTGGCTCGCCTTCTTTTTGTTCAAACTCGCCCATGCCGGCAAAGACAATTAAGTGCTCAGGATCGGTATCGTCACCAGGACTACCGGCAACAAGTGAGGAAGTAACCAACAAAGCATCCTCATTGCACCCCAAAATCGAGGTCAGTTGCTGCAGCACCCCATCAATAAACTGCTCCATCGAGTGAGCGGAAAACAGGTTGGCCGAGGCATTGATGATTTTTTCCAGCCCCTGACGACTGTGATCAATCGCCAGTATATCGCGGTAAGAGCGCAAGCTCGACATCACCACGGTAAACAGCTTTTGTGCTGTCAGTTCGGTTTTGGATTTGTAGTCGTTGATGTCGTAATTGACAATGACTTGCCGCTCCGGTGCCTGCCCCGGCTGCCCGGTTCGCAGAATAATCCGCACATGGGTATTGTGCAGTTCTTCACGAATGTACTGCGCCACCTGTAAACCAGCATCATCGGTTTCCATTACCACATCCAGCAACATGATAGCGGTGTCCGGGTGCTGCTCCATCAGGCTTTTGGCCTCTGCTCCGGAATAGGCACTCAAAAACTCGAGAGTTTTGCCCTGAAAGCTAAAGTCACTGAGCGCCAGCTTGGTAACCGCATGCACTTCGGCTTCATCATCAACAATCAATACTTTCCATTGCTGAACCGAACTGCTGAGCTCAGGCTGTTCCGGTTCATCCGCTTCACCGGCAAAAAGAAAATCATCATTCATCCACACATCACCCAAAAGATCGTTATCCCTTTAGTTATATGTGCAGATGGCAAATTGGTCAACGAGGAAGCCAGGATCGGCCTTAATTCACTCTAGCTTGGACGCTGCCCCAAACTGATACGCCAATTGCCGCCGTAGTCTTTTTGCGAGCGGACCGCAACAAAGCCAGCTTGTTGCAAACAGTGACGGACCGCATCGGCTTGCTGATAACCGTGCTCCAGGACCAACCAACCGCCAGCAGCCAGATACTGCCAACTGTTTTGCACGATGTGCTCGATATCGGCCAGGCCTTCCCGACCGGCTACCAGGGCGGTTTGGGGCTCGTAACGCAGATCACCAAGCACCAAATGTGGATCTTCAGGCTCAATGTATGGCGGGTTGCTGACAATCAGCTCAAAGGACTGTGCCGGCACGGCATCAAACCAGTTGCTGGCCATAAAGCGGCAATTTGCCAGCTGCAGTGAACTGGCATTGCCGTTGGCGCACTGAACGGCATCAGGCTGGATGTCCAGCCCTAACACTTGCCAATCGGGACGCTCCCTGGCCAAAGCCAGCGCTATGGCACCGGTACCGCTGCCCAGGTCCAGTACCTTAGCATCTGCCGGCAAGGCCAGCTTCAGTGCCTGCTCGACCACTACTTCGGTATCGGCTCTTGGGATCAAGGTCGCTTCAGACACTGCCAACTCGAAGTCCCAAAAGTGCCAGCGTCCCAGCACATAGGCCAATGGCCGGCCAGTCAGGCGCTGCGCCAGGTAAGCATCCAATTGCGACAGCTGCTCTGTTGTCAGCGGCTGTTCCGGATAGGCATAAAGGTAACTGCTGCTGCATGCCAACAAGTGGCACAAGCAATACTTCGCTTCGGTATCGGCCTCTTCGGTGACTGCAGCCAAGCGGGTTTTGGCACCAGCCAACCAGTCAGCAATGCAAAGACTGCTGCTCGCCATCGACTAGTTGTCTTCCGACATGGCAGCCAACAAGTCGGCCTGGTGCTCTTGCTGAATCGGCTCCAGTACCAGCTCCAGACTCCCTTCCATAATTTCACTGAGCCGGTACAGCGTCAGGTTGATGCGATGATCGGTCAGCCGGCCTTGCGGGAAGTTGTAGGTGCGGATCCGCTCGGAGCGATCGCCACTACCGACCAACAAGCGGCGGGTGCTCTCTTCGCTAAGGCGGCGTTTTTCATCCTCAGCGGCCTGAATGCGTGACTGCAGCATGCTCATGGCTTTGGCCCGGTTCTTATGCTGTGAACGCTCTTCCTGACACTCCACCACAATGCCGGTTGGCAAATGGGTTAACCGAATGGCCGAATCGGTCCGGTTGACGTGCTGACCACCGGCACCGGATGCGCGGTAGGTATCGACCCGTAGATCGGCCGGGTTGATTTCGATGGCTTCGCTTTCTGGAATTTCCGGCATCACCGCCACAGTACAGGCCGAGGTATGAACCCGCCCTTGCGATTCGGTTGCTGGCACCCGCTGCACCCGGTGCCCACCGGACTCAAATTTCAGGGTGCCGTAAGCTTTTTCGCCCGAAACCTGGGCGATGATTTCTTTGTAGCCGCCATGCTCCCCTTCATTGGCACTCAGTACTTCCAGTCGCCAACCGCGGCTTTCGGCAAAGCGACTGTACATCCGGAACAGGTCGCCCGCGAAAATAGCCGCTTCATCGCCACCCGCACCGGCCCGGATCTCCAAAAAGCAGTTGTTGTTGTCGTTTGGATCGGTTGGCAGCATCAGAATTTGCAGCTCTGCCTGCAAGGCTTCCAGCTGCTGCTTTAACTCTTTTTGTTCCTCTTGCGCCATCTCCCGCACTTCGGGGTCGCTGTCCTGCAACATCAGCTCAGTGTCTTTTAACCCTTGCTCTGTCTGCTGGTACTGCAGAAAGGCTTTGCTGACTGCCTCCAGTTGACTGTACTCTTTGGACAGCTCACGAAAACGCTCTTGATTGGCGATAATGCTGGCGTCACTGAGCAGCGCCTGCACTTCTTCGTAGCGCTCTGTCAGTGCTTCCAGTTTGCCGTAAACCGATGCTTTCATCTTAACGGTGCTTCCTTAGGCATCAATCCCGAGCAGGCTCAGAGATCGAGTAAAATGGATATCAGTGTCTGAGGAGACGGTTGCTCATCCTGCACCAAATGGCGGATGGCTTTGGTCGGACTGTGCATCAGACGGTTGCTTAAACGCGTGGCCAGCTCGGCCAGTACTTTTTCCGGCTCCTGGCCGGCCACCAGTTGATTGACCGCCTTGGCCAGCAATTCATTTTTGACCTGCTCGCACTGCTGGCGGTAATCCCGCACCCAGTCCACATTGCCTTGCAGCAACTGCCACTGCTGAAACTCGGCAACGCCCTGGTCAATGATCAGCTCAGCCTGCTGGGCCGCTTGCTGACGCGACTCCATGTTCTGGGCGATGATGTTTTGCAGGTCATCCACAGTGTAGAG